>JBBTTV010000057.1:0-10417 GCA_038064115.1 Patescibacteria group bacterium | reverse complement strand
GGCGTTCCCGGAAGAATGGATTATGTCCAGGAAAAACCGTTCGCGGTTGTGATTGATTACGCTCATACGCCGGATTCGCTGGAAAAAGTTTATCAAACTCTTTTAACGAGAACATCTAATAAAAAATTAATTTGCGTTTTAGGAGCGGCCGGCGGAGGAAGAGACAGGTGGAAGAGGCCGGTTTTGGGCAGGGTTGCGGAAAAGTATTGTAAAAAAATCGTTCTTACCGACGAAGATCCGTTTGATGAAGACCCGATGGGGATTTTAGATCAAATTGAAAGCGGTTTTTCAAAACATCAGAATAAAAATTATTTTAGGATTTTAGACAGGAGAGAAGCAATCGGCAAGGCCATATTGCTGGCCAGAAAGGGAGACACAGTCATTATAACCGGCAAGGGCACCGAAGATTGGATTCGGGGAGCAAAAAATAAAAAGATACCATGGAATGAAAGAAAAACGGTGGAAGAATTGCTAGCGAAATGCAATCATCGGGATTAAGGGATAAATTTGGTATACTTTAATTAATGAAACTTACATTTTATGGCGGCGCGAAAATGGTAACGGGCGCGAACTATTTGTTAGAATCCGGCGGCCAAAAAATTCTTATTGATTGCGGATTGCATCAAGGAAATAAATTTTGCGAAAAGCTTAATTTTGAAGTATTTCCTTATGACCCAAAAGAAATTTCCGCTGTTTTTATCACTCATGCCCATGTTGACCATACCGGCCTTTTGCCTAAATTGGTAAAAAGCGGATTCAAGGGAAAGGTTTATTCCACTCCGCCAACGAAAGATTTCGCGGAGCTTCTTTTATTGGATTCGGAACATATTTTAATGGAAGATGCGGAGCATTTGGGTGTTCCCCCTCTTTATGGCGTGAGAGAAATCGAAGAATTAATGGCGCGATGGGAGGGAGTTGAATATCACGCGCCGATTAATTTAGAAAAGTTTAAAATAACTTTTTATAACGCAGGCCATATTTTAGGATCCAGTTCCATAAAAATTGAATCTGAAGGAAAAAAAATTATTTTTTCCGGAGATTTAGGCAATTCTCCGACGCCTATAATAGGATCGCGCGAAGAAATACCCGACGGTATTGATTATTGCCTCATCGAATCAACTTACGGCGATCGCGTTCACGAAGACCGTCCGAAACGCAAAGAATTACTGGAAAATATTATAGAAGACGCAGTAAGAGCGGGAGGTGTTTTGATGATTCCGGCGTTCGCGATGGAACGCACTCAAGAACTTTTATTTGAACTTAATGAGCTTACGGAGAATGGCCGGATCCCCAAAATCCCCGTTTTTTTAGACAGCCCATTGGCCATAAAATTAACGGAAGTTTATAAAAAATACGAAAATTATTTTAATTCCGAAGCGCGCGAGCTTATTAAAACCGGCGACGCGATTTTCAATTTTCCCGGCTTGAAGAAAACTTTAACTACCGATGAATCAAAAACAATAAACGATGTTCCTCCGCCCAAAATTATTATCGCCGGTTCGGGAATGTCAACGGCTGGCAGGATTTTACATCATGAAAAACGATATTTGCCGGATCCGAAAAGCACGCTATTGATTGTCGGCTACCAAGGATATGGTTCGCTGGGCAGAAAAATTTTAGACGGAGAAAAAACCGTAAGAATTCACAAAGAAGAAGTGGCGGTCAATTGCAGAATAGTGTCTATCGGCGGATATTCCGCTCATGCCGACCAGCCGCAATTAATAGAATGGCTGAAACCGATGCGCCATTCGTTAAAAAAAGTATTTATAGTCCAGGGAGAAGAGTCGGCAATGAAAGTTTTTTCTCAAAAATTAAAAGACGAACTTGCGATTGATGCGGAAATTCCAGATTTATCAATAACAAAAGAAATATAGTATACTAACCAAGTATGGACGGAGAAGAACTAAATATTCCGGCTAAAGAATTGCCGATAGAGAAAGTTAAACGAAAGGACTGGCGGGAATCTTTTCATTGGCGGATTTTCAGAATAATGGCGGAATTCGTTGACGGCTTTCAATTCATCGCGGATTTTAAAAAAACCGTTACTTTTTTTGGTTCGGCTCGTTTTGAAGAAAAAGATAAATGGTACGGAGTCGCGCGGGAATTGGCAAAAATGCTGGCTAAGGCGAATTTTGCCGTAGTAACCGGCGGCGGCCCGGGTATTATGGAAGCGGCTAATCGCGGAGCGGCGGAAGGAAAAGGCAATTCCATAGGTTTGAATATTCAGCTACCGCATGAGCAAAGAATTAATCCTTATGTAACCCAAGCGAAAGGTTTTCATTATTTTTTTACAAGAAAGGTTATGCTGGCTTATTCCGCACAGGCGTATGTATTTTTCCCCGGCGGTTATGGAACACTCGATGAAGTTTTTGAATTATTAACTTTAATTCAAACTCACAAAATCCATGAAAAAATTCCGGTGATATTAGTTGGTAAAGAATTTTGGAGTGAAGTAGACAATTGGCTGAAAAAATCGGTGTTGAAAGAATATAAGGCGATTGATCCGGAAGACGTCAAACTTTACAAAATCGTTGATACCGCCGAAGAAGCGTTTGAAATCATAAAAGATTCAAAACCGAGAAAAGAATTTTAAAGGATATGGACAAGCCGAAATATAAAATTTGTGTTTCCGGCGCGGCTGAAACTGGGCATTGCGCGCCTGACGCTTTGGAAAAAGCGGAAATTTTAGGAGCGGAGATCGCAAAACGCAATTTGGTTTTAGTAACCGGCGCGACAACAGGCACGCCTTATTGGGCGGCTAAGGGGGCTAAAAAAGAAGGTGGCATTGTCATCGGTTTGTCGCCCGCTGTTTCGGAAGAAGCTCATATTAAAACTTATAAATTGCCGACCGATTATCACGATTTAATTATTTATACGGGATTTGATTATTCGGGACGCAATTTATTGTTAACCCGCTCTTCCGACGCGGTAATCACTTTGTGCGGAAGAATGGGCACATTAAACGAATTCACTATCGCTTTTGAAGACGGAAAGCCGCAGGGTGTTTTAACTGGCACAGGCGGTACCGCGGATTACATCGGCGAAATTATTGAAAAATCCCATCGCGGCCCGGGTAAAGTGGTTTATTCCGATAATCCGAAAGAACTTTTGGATAAGTTAATTAAATTAATAGATGAAACAAAAGGTCGGTAATTTTTTTTCAAAAATATGCCTGCAAAAACAAAAACAAAAAAAGAAAAACCAATCGGAGTTGTTACCCATTATTATGGCGGCATTGAGGTTGCCATTATTAAATTTAAAAAAGCGGTAAAAGTTGGAGCAGAAATCAGATTCTGCGGGTCCGCAACAGATTTTTCCCAAAAAATAAAATCAATGCAATATAACCATAAAGACATCAGCTCTGCCAAAAAAGGCCAGGAAGTTGGCATTAAAGTTGACGAAAAAGTGCGGGAGGGGGATGAAATTTACGAAGTAAAATAAAATGTTTTCAAAAGAAGTTTGGGATATATTTTTGCAGCTGGTATTGGCGGTTGTTTTAGGATCGCTCGTCGGTTTTGAACGAGAAATCGCCAGAAAAACTGCCGGTATAAGAACTTTCGCTTTGGTCGCTTTGGGAGCGGCTTTGTTTTCTATTATTTCCAAATATGCTTTTAAAGAATTTTGGGGAGTTCCCGGTTTTGACCCGTCGCGCATCGCTTCTCAAGTAGTGGTGGGAATCGGCTTTCTCGGAGCCGGTTTGATTATTTTTAAAGAATCAAGATTACAGGGCCTTACTACGGCAGCCGGTTTATGGGTTTCCGCGGCAATCGGAATGGCTGTTGGTTTTAGGCTTTATTCAATCGCTATTTTCGCCACTTTATTGACGTTGGCGGTGCTTTGGATGTTATGGGCGGTAGAATACTATGTTGTTAGAAAAATACCGATAAGACCACATCCTAAAACAGAAGAAGGTTTTGAAGGCAAGGACATTAATGCGTAAAGAAGAAATTTTAGCCGCCGGTTTGCTGGCCGGAACTATAATCGGGGCGGGAATGTTTTCTTTGCCGTTTATTTTTCAATCCGCCGGCTTAGGTACTGGCATTTTTTATTTAATTTTAATCCCGCTTGTTTATATTTTTGTTTATTTAATGTATTCCGACGTGGTTCTTCGCACGAAAGAACAACATCGTTTAGTTGGATACGCTAAAATTTATTTAGGAAATTGGGCATTTTGGCTGACTATTTTGATGTCCGTTGTTGAGTCAGTGTTTGTTTTAACAATTTATCTTGTCTTATCGCAAAGTTTTGGAAATTTAATCAGTGAATTTGGAAGCGGACTGGAAAAACTTTTAATTTTTTGGTTCATAGGTTCAATTGCGATATTTTTGACGTTGAAGCGAATGGCTTTGTTAGAATTTTTAATAACAGGGGGAATTATAGCGATAATTTTGGCAATATTTTTTCTGGCCATTCCAAATTTTAGCGCGACAATGGATTTCTCATTCAATTTAGAAAGATTTTTGTTTCCGTTAGCGCCGATTCTTTTCGCTTTTGCCGGAAGCGTGGCTATTCCCCCGATAGTTGATTATCTGAAAAGATCGGCCGTTCCCATTAAACGAGCGGTGATTTTAGGGACGGCAGTGCCGGCAATCGTTTACGCGTTTTTCATTGTTGGAGTTGTTATATTATCTCAAAACGTTTCGCCTGATGCCGTAACCGGTTTAATAGATAGAATTTCGCCGATAGCGCTGATTGGAGTCGGACTCCTTGGATTATTGGCAATTTTCAGTTCTTACGTAGTGGTCGGGTCGCATATAAAAAATGTTCTTTTGTATGATCTGCGTTTCCCTGCCTTTTTGAGATTTTTTATCGTTGTGCTCGGCCCATTAGCAATATATTTTTCCGGCTTTCAAAATTTTATCGTATTAGTCAGTTTTGTCGGTGGTATTTTTCTCGCTTTTGAAGGAATTTTAATTGTCGCAATGTGGTTAAGGGCCAATAAGATAGCGGAGAAGCCGCCAATAATTTTGAAAAAAATGGGATTTTCGGCAATTGTCTTGCTATTTTTGATATTTTCCACCGCCTTAATTTATGAGATAATAACAATGATAAACAATTATGTCTAAAATTTTCAGAAAACCTTATAGCGTGAAATTGCCTAAATCCGCGCATGAAGTTGAGGAATTTGGAGGCGGGAAGAAGGGCGTTATTTTATGTCCGGATTGCGACAGTTTGTATTTCAAAAAATCATGGCATCACGATTTTAAAGAACTAAAAACGGAAAATGTGAATTTACCGGTGAATTTTAAGCTTTGTCCGGCGTGCCAGATGATTAAAAATAAACAATACGAAGGAAGAGTTATATTGAAAAACGTTCCAAAAAAATATTCAGACGAATTAGAACATTTTATTGTCGGTTTTTGCGGGAGAGCAACCGATCGTGATCCGATGGACAGATTAATAGAAATTAAAAAATCTGGCGCGGAATGGGCGGTTACCACGACAGAAAACCAACTTGCCAATAAGCTGGCTAAAAAAATAAAAGACGTTTTTAATAAACTGAATTTAAAAACCAAATTCAGCCAGGAGCCAAGCGACGTCGTTGAGATTGCCGTGGAATTTCCAAAAAGCAAAATATGAATTGGCAAACATTTTTGGTTATCGCGCACATTATAGGAACGTCTTTGGGCGTCGGGGGCGTTACTCTCAGCGATTTATATTTTTTTAAAATTCTTAAGCGCGGAAAAATCAGCGAAGATACGCTCGGATTGTTAAAAACCATTTCTTTTGCCATTTGGATTGGATTGATTATTTTGACTTTGTCCGGATTCGGTTTCTTGATTTTGCTTCGGCTTACTAAGCCGGAGCTGGGAGTTCTTTATAGTCCGAAGCTTTGGGCAAAACTTGGCATTGTGGCCATTGTTTTGTTTAATGGCTTGATAATGCATTGGAAAGTATTTCCGTTATTGGAATCAAATGTCGGAAAGTCGTTAAATTCGCCGGAGTTTTCCAAAAAAGCATGGATGGCATTTACGACTGGCGCTGTTTCTTTTGTTTCTTGGTATTCGGCTTTAATTTTGGGAGCGTGGAGGACGGATTTTTCTTTTTTGACGATATCGACGGCTTATTTAACTCTAGTCGCGGGCGCGATAATTATTATTAACATCGTCGGTTATTATTTAATTAAAAAATCGGCAAAAATATGAGTTCATTGCTTCAAAACGCGCTTATTTGGCACATCTTGTTAGGGCTTTTCGGCATTTGTTTTTTTGTGGCGGTATTAGTTGGTTTGACGCGCGCCAACAAAAGTCAGAAATTTTTGAAGATTTCTTCTTTATTTGGCTTATTGTCTTTTATCGGATCTTGGATAACAGGAGGATATTATTACGTAGTGCATTATGGCAATGTCGTAAAACCGATTATCAAAGAAGGGGCGTATCCGTGGGCGCATAATATTTTAATGGAAAGCAAAGAGCATATTTTTCTTTTCATTCCGTTTCTCAGCGCGATAGTATTTTTAGCAATTTGGTTAGGGAAGGGGCGGTTTAATAAACCAGTCGGCGCCTTATCGTTCTTAATAGTTATTTTCGGGATAGCCATAGCGCTTATGGGCATGGCTGTTTCCGGAGCTGTGCGATGAAATCAAAAATTTTACATTCATTTATTATTGGCGCGGTCATAGCGGTAGTTTTTATTGTTGCCATAACCATAGCGGCTGAATTAATGTTGCCGCTTAAAGATTTTTTGAAAATAAATTTTTATCATCATTGGATCGGAAAAGGGGTTGCCGCTTTGGGAATTTTTGTTATTATAGGAGTGCTTTGTTTGATTTTTCCATTAGGGAAGAAAGATTATTGGATTAATTTTTGGATTTGGATGCTGGTAATCGCGGCGGCTATCGGTTCTTTGGCGATTACAGGATTTTTCATTTACGAAGCCTTAATTAAATAAGCCCCCATAGCATCCTCCTTCGCTCGAATTGTTTTCGAGCTTCGGAAGGACAAGTTAGCCATTTCTTGTTTACTTGCCCTTCGAAGCTCTGATGTAAATCAGAGCACAGTAGTGGTCCCCATAGCACAACGGATAGTGCGCATCCCTCCGAAGGATGAAATTGAGGTTCAATTCCTCATGGGGGCACTTCGACTCGCTTCGCTCGCTCAGTGTAAACACAAAAGCGAGCGGAGTTGAAGGGCTACAATATTTTATGAACAAAGAAACTTTGCTTAAAAAACTTGAAGAAGATATGAGGGGCGATAAGTCGCTTTCTCTTCAAGAATCCAATTTGGTTTTTGGAGAGGGCGATGCCGATTCTCCGGTATTGTTTATCGGCGAAGCGCCGGGGTTAACGGAAAATACTCAAAAGCGGCCGTTTGTCGGCCGCGGCGGCCAGTTATTGAATTCAATGATTCAAAGCATCAGCTGGAAGCGGGAAGATGTTTATATTACCAACATTGTGAAAAGAAGACCGCCTGACAATCGAGATCCTTTACCGGAAGAAATAGCGGTTTACCGGCCGTATTTAAAAAAACAGATAGAGATTATTAATCCCAAAGTAATTGTTACCTTGGGGAGATTTTCGATGAATTATTTTTTACCGAACGCGAAAATCAGCAAAGACCAAAGCAAGGTATTCCGCATCGGCAATCGCCTGATAGTTCCGATTTATCATCCGGCGGCCGCTCTTCGTTCCACTCAAGTAATGAATGAATTCAAAGCAAGTTTTCAAAAATTGCCAAAAATTGTTGAAAAAGCAGACGAAATGTTGACTAAAAGCAAGTCAAAGTTGAAAACAAGTTGATTTAGTTTTTGATTTTAATCATCGGGTATGTTGCCCGAAGGAACATTTCGGAGGCACGTTGGATTAGTCTCCGACCTCATGCGGAGTAACGCGCCGAGAGGGAAGCCCTTCGACTGACTCAGGACAAGCGCCGTTTGCCGCTGGAGCAAACGAACGCTGTTTTCTGAGGGCAATTTACCCGATGGTACTAAAAAACAAACGCAATTTTTTGCTATACTATAAGTAATGAGCTTTTCATTAGTTTATCTGGCTAACCGTTTTTTATATCGCATAACTGAATTTTTAAGGCATTGGTATATAAACGCCATTTTTGTCATCAGTCACAAAACGACTAATTTATTGGAACGGCTAGATAGGCGATTAGCGCTGAAAATCACCTTGCGTAATTGGTTCAGGCCGTTATATCAGGACTACACGTTTGCCGGTTATGTTTTGGGTATTGTTTTTCGGACTTTGCGCATCATAGCCGGCTTGATAATTTATTTAATCGTGATTATTGCCGCAGTCGCGATTTATTTTGTTTGGGCTGCCATTCCGTTTTGGATTATTTACAGGGGAATAAAATATGGCATCTGAAAAACAAATACAATTTTTTTATCGTGAACCGCGCTTGGAAATGAGCGTTATCGGGCGTTTTGCCATCAGAATAATTTCTTATTCGTCTTATGGAATTTTGTCGGCGGCGGCTGTGGCTTTTTCTTTTTCTGATGTCAGTTGGTTGAAAGCGATTGGTTTCTTGCTGGTTTTATTTTTAGTAGACAGAATGTTGCACATTGGGGATGCGGAGCGGCATCTGGCAAGATTGCCGAGAGGCAAAATAAATTTAGCTGATTATATAACGCCGTTTGGATTTGTCGCCATAGAATATGCTTTTGACAGAGCGTTGGTTGCCGGAGGAGATTTCGGGCTTTATCTTTTTCAAAAATTGATTGGCCGCAAAGAAATTCAGGAAGGAATGCGGAGATTAGATGTTAAGCAAAGCGAATTAGAAACCAAATTGGAAGAATATATAAAATCTTCTTTAACGATAAAAAGCGTTCAAAAAGATTTGATTTTATTGATTGAACAATTAGCGGGAACGGCCTTTCGGCGCGCCTACGCGAGTCAGAGCGAATTTATTGAACCGAAAGATTTATTTTCCGCGTTAAACTTTATGAAGAATCCGAATATTGCCAGGCTTTTGAAGCTTTTTAATATCGGAGAAAATGATTTGGAAAATGCTTTGGTTGCCGGTCGTTTCAAACAGAAATTTTCCGGTTTGCGCCGCTTGCCGTCAAGTTTAACCGGTTTTATGGCAAGGCCGTTTCGGCTGAGAGAAAGAGTGATGAATCGGGCGTGGACGGCCAGACCGACGCCGTTTTTGGACCAATATAGCGAGGATTTAACTGCCTTGGCTTATTCGGAAAAAATTGGTTTTTTGATAGGCCACGAGAAAGAATATGACCGACTGGTTGATGTCCTTGCGCGGCCGGGAAATCCGAATGCTTTATTAGTCGGCGAACCCGGCTCTGGTAAAAGCACTTTAGTGGCGCATTTGGCTTATAAAATCGCGAAAGACAGGGTGCCGCCGCCGCTTTTTGATAAAAGATTAGTGTCTTTAGAAATAGGCAGCTTAGTTGCCGGAGCGGCGGAAGGAGAGCTGCAGGAAAGAGTTAAAAAAATCATTGAAGAAATCGTGCGGGCGGGAAACATAATTCTTTACATACCGGATATTCATAATTTGGCAAAAACTTCCGGTCAAATGCGTTTGACCGCCGCGGATATTTTATTGCCGGCGATAAAAGGCAGCGCTTTTGGGGTAATCGGCGCAACTTATCCGAAAGAATTTAAAGAATATCTGGAACCAAGCGGTGATTTTATAAGCGCTTTTGAAGTTATTCGTGTTCAAGAAATGAGTGAAGATGAAGCAATAAGATTTTTGGTTTACGATTCTATTATCTTAGAACGTCAGTACCGGATTGTCATAAGTTTTTCAGCCATCAAGCAAGCGGCAGTGTTGGCGCATAAATATTTCCGCGAAAAACTTTTACCGACTAGCGCGGAAAATTTATTGAAGGAAACTCTTGCCGACGCTTCTGAAAAAGGAATAAAACTCATAAGCGAAGATGATGTTATTACCGTTGCTCAAAAGAAAATCAACGTGCCGCTTCAAGCCGTTGGAAAAGACGAAGCCGGAAAACTGTTGGATTTGGAAAAAATCATTCACGAACGCCTTATTGACCAAGAAACCGCGGTTCAGGCAGTGGCAAGGGCGTTAAGGGAATACCGCAGCGGCCTTAGCCGCAAAGGCGGGCCGATAGCCGCGTTTTTGTTTGTAGGGCCGACGGGTGTTGGAAAGACGGAGCTCTCAAAAATTTTGGCAAGCATTCATTTCGGGTCTAAAGAAGCGATGATTAGATTTGATATGTCGGAATATCAAACAAAAGAAAGTTTATACAGATTTATAGGCGCGCCGGATGGCAAAAGCGGCGGCGTGTTAACCGATGCTATTCGGGAAAAGCCTTATGGATTGATTTTGCTTGATGAATTTGAAAAAGCCCACCCGGATATTTTAAATCTTTTCCTGCAAGTGTTTGATGACGGGCGTTTAACCGACAGCTTGGGAAGAACGGTTGATTTTCAAAATACGATTATTATCGCCACCAGCAACGCTCATTCGGATTTTATTAAATCTGAAAT
>JBBTTV010000056.1:0-10188 GCA_038064115.1 Patescibacteria group bacterium | reverse complement strand
AGTTCAGATTGAGGGCTGAAACTCGCCCTCATGAAGTCGGAATCGCTAGTAATCGTGGGTCAGCTATACCACGGTGAATACGTTCTCGAGTCCTGTACTCACCGCCCGTCAAGTCAAGGGAGCCGGGAGTGGTGGAAGTTCGCTTTATGCGGATTACATCAAACTCGGTGACAAGGGCTAAGTCGTAACAAGGCACGCGTAGCGGAAGCTGTGCGTGGATCATTTAAACTAAGAAATCGATAACATATGAAAATATGTTCAAAGGTGTTGGTCGTGGAGCCTTTAAGTCACGATTAGTAGGACAACTATAAAGCTTTTAATTTTTTTAATAATGTTCGCGTTAGAAATAACCGATTCAGAACTTATATTGGCGAATGCCAAACTAGGGAAGATTGCCAAATATTCGGTAAATCTTCCGCCGGGCGTTTTTTTTAATGGAGAAATACAAGATTTTGCCGGATTGAAACTGGCTCTTGAGAAAATTCACGCACGAATCGCGCCGGTATCGCAAAAAATTGGAGTTATTATTACGACGTTGAGTGGCAGGACATCTGTTACTCGCGTTGCTTTAACGGCGTCGCGTGTCGATGAAAAACCGAATTTCCAAAATTTATTATCTGAAGATTTATCGGATAAATATTATATCGTTCAAGAATTAGGAGACGCCGACAAGCACAAAAAAGAATTTTTAATCGCGTGGACGGAACAAAAATTAGTTGAAGAATTAAAAAATGCCGTTGCCGGAGCGGGTTTTCAAGCGGTGGATTTTGAACTTGCTCCGCTATCTTTGGCGCGGACTATAAAAACAAAAAAATCTGAAGTGCATTTCGCATTGACCAACGAAGGCGTGATTTTGATGAAATTTATCGGCGGAAATTTCGTTGGATATAGATTCCATTCTTTATTTTCATTACAGCAGGAAATGGGCGGGCGCAATATTCAAAAAGACATTCTAGACGAGCTTGTAGAGGTAAAAATAAATCACTTTAACGATGCCGGTTTCGCAGTTGTTAAAATGAACGGGTCTGCGGCGATTGGCGCTCTGGAGAAGTTTAATAAACGTTTATATAAAATTTCATTTAACGCCAAAACAATTAAAATATTAACGTATTCGCTTATTGCCTTATTCGCCGTTTTAGGAATTACGGAAGCAATTCTGTTTTCAATATTGTCCACAACAGACCACGCATTACAAGAAATTGTTTCTTTACCGGAAGTTGCAGAAGCAAAAAAAATAAAAAACTTTATTGATTTATCAAAAAACGCCAGTGATTCAAGTTACATTGCCATCTTGGACGAACTTTATGAAATTATTGACCAGCGCGTAACTATGGAAAGAATTCTAATTGATAAAGACCGCAATGTTTTTGTCAGCGGCACGGCTGTCAGCGAAGCGTCAATTATTAACTTTAGAGATAAATTATTAAAATCTCCCGTCTTTCAAGACGTCGTATTGCCTTTGGCTAATTTAGAAAAAGAAGACAATGGGAAGATGAAATTCAGTTTAAGCGCAACTCCGAAATGATTTTAGAAAAAGCTTCTCCTAAAATTTCCGAATGAGTTTTGGATATTTTTTTTAAGACGAATTTTTCCGCCTTGAGTCGTTTACCTGTCATGCCTACCGGTATGGATTTTTTTTCCGGTGGTCTAATGCCGATGCGTAACCGCCAGAAGTTTTTAGTTTTTAACGACGCGATTACGCTTTCCACTCCGTGATGGCCGGCCGCGCCACGGCCAAAAGACAGTTTGTATTTGCCGATTTCCAAGTCGCTGTCGTCATGAACAAGTAGCAATTCATCCGGTTTCATGCCAGATTTTTTTAATTCTTTGGCAACGAAAGAACCTGATTTATTCATATAAACTTGTGATTTAAGAATTTTAAATTTTAAATTTTCCTGTCCTTGACGAAGCTCGCCTGCGGCGGCAATTTTGAATAAACCATCAATAAATAAAAAACCGACATTGTGGTATGTGTTTTGATATTCTTTACCATGCCTATCGGCAGGCAGGTCCGGATTTCCAAGCCCGATGATGAGTTTTGGAGCGATAGTCATTATCATAATTTTAGCAGAAAGTTGATTAATGGTTAAGTTTATGGTAAAATTGATGTCATAACACGCTATGATTCGTCTTTTTAAGCAGTTTTTTCTAGCTATTTGGGAGGTTTTGGAAGTTGTGCTGATTTCAGCTGCGACCGTGGTTGTAATACGGACTTTTTTGGTTCAGCCGTTTTTGGTAAGCGGCGCCAGTATGGAACCGAATTTTTCCGACGGCAATTACCTTTTAATAGATGAGATTACTTATAAATTTCGCGAACCGCAACGGGGCGAAGTTGTAGTTTTCCGGTCTCCGCAAGACAAGGCCACTTTTTTTATCAAAAGGATTATTGCTTTACCCGAAGAAAAAGTTAATATTAGAAATAATCAGGTATATATCAACGGCGAGCCGTTGAATGAAGATTACTTAGCATTAAGTATTCGCACCGCTGGTTTAGTGGACGCGGTTCTCGGAAAGAATGAATATCTTGTGCTGGGAGACAATAGATATAACAGTTTTGATTCTAGAAGCTGGGGGGCGCTGAAGCGGGACAAAATAATCGGAATGGCTCGCTTGAGATTATTTCCATTTAATGAATTTAAAGTATTCGGTTATTAAAATTTATGTCTAAAAAACAAATTTTACACAATCCAAAGGGGATGCATGATATTCTACCGTCTGATCAGCCGATTTGGGAAAAAATCCACCGCGCAGTTAAGGAAGTAGCGGATTTTTATAATTATCTTAAAATTGACACTCCGATTTTGGAAAATATTCAATTATTTGAAAGGCCTTTAGGCGAGACGAGCGATGTTGTGGCAAAACAAATGTTTGTTGTGAAGACCAAGGGAGGAGATCAGTTAGTTTTGCGTCCGGAAGGAACAGCTTCCATTGCAAGGGCTTATATTCAACATGGCTTAAGCCACGTCGCGCAGCCGTTGAAACTTCGTTATACGGGCCCGATGTTCCGTTACGAACAACCGCAAGCCGGGCGTTTCAGGCAGTTTTATCAGTCGGGATTTGAAATTGTCAGCAACGATAATGACCCGATTTATGATGCCCAAGTAATTTCGGCTTGCTATAGAACGATTGAAGAGTTGAAAATTAAAAATCTAAGAGTGGAAATTAATTCAATCGGCTGCAAGAATTGCCGGCCGGCATACAAGAAAAAATTATCGGATTATTATAAAAATAAAGACAAAAAGATTTGCAAAGATTGCCGATATCGTTTATCCAGCAATCCTTTGCGGCTTTTAGATTGCAAAGACCCAAATTGTAAAGAATTGAAGGCGGACGCGCCGATATTTTTGGATAGTTTATGCATTCCGTGCAGCCGCCACTTTAAATCGGTACTGGAATATTTGGAAGAAATTAAAATCCCTTATTTGTTGAACCATCATTTGGCGCGCGGTTTTGATTATTACACCAAAACTGTTTTTGAAATTTTTGCCGAAGGTTTTGATTTCGCCATTGCTGCCGGCGGAAGATACGATTATTTAATTGAAATGCTCGGTGGACGGTTATCGCCGGGAGTCGGCGGAGCTATCGGGCTTGATAGATTGGTGGAAATTATTAAAATCGCGAACATTAATTTAGGAATTAAATTGAAACCAAAAATCGCATTGATTCACATAGGCGAACTGGCAAAAAAGAAAAGTTTATCGTTAATAGAGATGCTTCGGGGAGAAGGAATAGATGTTTTTGATCTTTTGGGAAAAGAATCATTGACCGGCCAATTTCGTTTAGCGAATAAAATGGAATCCAAGCTGGCTTTAATTGTGGGACAAAAAGAGGCCGTTGAAGAAAGCGCCATCATAAGAGACATGAAAACCGGCGCGCAAGAAACGGTGATGTCGAATAAATTAGCAAAAGCAATAAAGAAGAGAATATAGCAAGGAGAGTATTCAATTATGGCCGACTGCTTATTTTGTAAAATTTCAAAAAAAGAAATTAGCGCCCAGTTTGTTTATGAAAATGACGGCGCGATGGCGATTTTGGATGTAAACCCGCGAGCCCCCGGGCATACGATGGTTATTCCGAAAATCCATGCGGAAAATATCTTAGATTTGCCGGAAGAGCAAATTGCCCCTTTATTTTTGACAGTTAAGAAAATAACTGATATTTTAAATAAAGCTTTTCAGCCGGATGGTTTCACTATCGGAATCAATCACGGCAAAGCAAGCGGGCAAGTTGTTGAACATCTTCACATTCACGTTATCCCAAGATTTACGAATGACGGAGGAAAATCAATCCACTCGGTGGTTAATAATCCGCCAAAAGGTTCATTAGAAGAAATAGCAAATAAAATAAAAAATTATGGCAATCGTAGTTAAAAAAAGAGAAGGAGAATCGGACAGCGCGCTGATTTATCGTTTTGTGAAAAAAATCAAACGCAGCGGTATTCTCAAAGAGGCAAAACACCGTCGTTTTAAAGACCGGCCGGTCAGTCGCATTAAAAAACGGCTTTCCGCCTTGCATAGAGAAGTAAAGAAAAAAGAAATGGAGCGCGCCAAAAAATTAGGCATTTCTTAATCATTATGTTGAAAGAAAAGTTAACTAATGATTTAAAACAGGCAATGAAGAGCGCCGATCAGGAAACGGTCGGCGTTTTGCGTATTTTGTTGACCGCCATCAAAAATAAAGAAATTGAAAAAAAGACAAAAAGCGGCGGCGACGGCCAATTAAACGAAGAAGAGGTTATTCAAGCATTAAGCAGTGACGCCAAAAAACACAAAGAATCCATAGAAATTTTCACGAAAGGCAGCCGTAAGGATTTAGCGGACAAAGAAGAAAAAGAATTAGCGATAGTGCAAAAATATCTGCCAAAACAATTGGGCGAAGCGGAAATTGAACAGGTTGTAGACAAAATTTTGCAGCAAACTTCCGGCAAAGATTTCGGTTCCGTTATGAAAGAAGCAATGAAAGAATTAAAAGGCAAGGCGGATGGAAAAGTAGTAAGCGAAATAATACAGCGAAAGTTAAAATAAAACATGAGAGCAGTGATTGAGAGCTTTGACAGAAGGTTTAATTATTTAAAACCAAAAATAAGACGAACTATAATCAAAGCTGCTAAATTTTTGAAGGCAAGAGATGGATACGTTGAAATAAGTTTGGTTAATGATAAAATTATGAAGAAAAACGTGTTAGCGTTTCCTGTTCCGAAAAATTTCCCCAGACCGGAAACCGGCAATAAAGCGCTGGGAGAAGTTTATTTGAATCCGAGCTACATTCAGAAAAAGGGAGAAAGCGTTTCTTATATGGCGATTCATGGTTTTTTGCATTTGTTGGGCTATGACCATAAAAAAAAGAATGATAGAATGAAAATGGAACAAAAGGAACGTATTTTGTTTCAGAAATTAAGAATCGTTTATTAATTTTTTATGACTAATCACATTGTTGGTTTAGATGTAGGCTCAAGTAGCATTAAATGCGTTGTTGCTGAGGTAAAAAGAGACAACAAGCTTGCGATAACGCACGCGTTTAAAATGCCCTCCGGAGGATTGAGAAAGGGAATTGTTGACGACATCGGAGAAGCGACTTACGCGATCAGCAATGTTTTGGGCGAAGTAAGAAAAATTTCTAAAAACGCCACAAAGAATATTTATCTTAGCGTCGGCTGCGCGGATGCCCGCGTTCAGATTTCGCGAGGCAGTGTTGCTGTTTCCCGCGCCGACAATGAAATTGACCAAAATGATATCAGCAGAGCCGTGGAGGGCTCCCGCGCTATTCCATTGCCGCCTAATCGCCTTGTACTGCACGCGATAACCAGAGAATTTGTGGTGGACGGCATTGGCGACATTCGCGACCCATCAGGAATGTTAGGCAATAGATTGGAAGTGAGCAGTTTAATTGTTGACGCGTTTGTGCCGACAATAAAAAATTTAACAAAATGCATTGAAACTGCCGGCGGAGGAGTAGCCGGATTAATATTAAGCCCGCTAGCATCCGCGCGCTCAATTTTAAGCAAGAGCCAAAAAGAACTAGGCGTGATATTGGTAGAAATTGGCTTTGGAAGAACCGGTTTGAGTGTTTATGAAGAAAATAAGTTATTGCACACGGCAATTTTTCCGGTTGGTTCCGGCAATATAACCAATGATTTGGCGATTGGCTTAAAAACGGCAATCGCGACGGCTGAAACGGTAAAGCTCTCGTTCGGCGCGGCGATAGCCAAAGAAGTGTCTCGCAGAGACGTAATTGAATTATCTAAAATTGATCCGAAGGCAAGGGGAGTTGTTACGCGAAAATTTGTTTCTGAAATTATAGAAGTGCGCCTTGCCGAAATTTTTGACTTCGTTAATAATGAGTTAAAGAGGATAGGCAGGCACGCTAAATTGCCGGGAGGAGTGGTAATAGCCGGAGGCGGCGCTAAATTGCCCGGAATCGCCGAGTTAGCTAGACAAGAATTGCGATTATCGTCTCAAATAGGAATACCCGATATTTCCGGCTTAGAAATTCTTAACAGCGAATTAGCTTTGCAATTAGAAGATCCTGAATATGCCTGCGCGCTCGGATTACTGATGTGGGGAGGGGATAAATTATCTGAATCAAGAAACGCGTCTAATTCAATGAAAGGATTTTTTAAGAACTTATTAGACAACTTTTTGCCTTAAATTACGATGAATCCCGTTAGAGACAATCTAAATTTATTTAACATGATAAACAAAATTAGTAATATAAAAAGTCGTGTAAAGTCGGGAAAACGGTTAATTTACGGTCGTCTAAAGACGACCTGTCTCTAACGGGATGAATAACAAAAACGTTAAAAATAGCAGCAAGGCGCCAAATGATTATTCCGCTAAAATTAAAGTTATTGGCGTGGGAGGAGGCGGCGGCAATGCCGTTTCAAGAATGCGGGACAGCATTAGCGTTAAAGGCATTGAATTTATCGCGATTAACACCGATGCTCAAGACTTAGATTATTGCAACGCAAAAACGAAAATTTATATAGGCAAAAATCTCACTCGCGGCTTAGGCACTGGAATGAATCCGGACATTGGCAGGCAGGCGGCGGAAGAAAACCGCTCGGATATTGTTGAATCTTTGAAAGGCGCGGATTTAGTTTTTATAACCGCCGGACTTGGTGGCGGAACTGGTTCCGGCGCGTCTGTTGTTGTAGCGGAAGCCGCGAAAGAAATAGGTGCTTTAACAGTTGCAGTCGTAACGAAACCTTTTCTTTTTGAAGGAGCGCAAAGAAGCAGAATTGCCACCGAAGCATTAGTGAAATTAAAAGATAAAGTAGACACTTTAATTGTTATTCCCAATGACAGAATATTCAGCATTATTCAGAAAGATACGCCAATTATTAAGGCTTTTGAACACGTTGACGGCGTGCTGATGAATGCCGTTCAGGGGATAGCCGAACTTATAGCGATGCCGGGCATTATTAACGTTGATTTTGCCGATGTAAAAGCAATTATGCAGGATGCCGGCCAGGCATTAATTGGTATAGGGTCAGGTTCTGGCCAGGATAGGGCAATAAACGCCGTAACTCAAGCGGTAAGTTCGCCATTAGTAGAAGTATCTATTGATGGCGCTAAAGGCGTATTATTTGGAATAGCTGGAGGTCGGGATTTGAAAATGAACGAAATTAATGAAGTCGCTAAGGTAATAGCAGAGAACGTTGATCCGGCGGCTAAGATTATTTTTGGCGCTTATCATGACCGAAAAATTAAAAACGGCAGAATAAAAATTACTTTAATTGCCGCAGGGTTTAATGGGCATGTTATCAAAGACCATGAACCTGCCAGTTCAACTTTATTCGGTTTACCGTCTATAAACGAACAAAGCAATCAGGAAGAAAGAGAAGCCAAAAAAGAGAAAAAAGAAAAACCAAAAGATTCAAAAGAAAAAGATTCCGATATTTGGGACATCCCGACTTTTTTACGAAAGAAAAAATAAATATTAAAATTTATCCCTAAAATAATAAACCCCGACAATGTCGGGGTTTATTATTAATTTATCACTCCCTATCTTTATTCTTTGATTTTCCTTAATAATCCCGCAGCTTCTTCTTTTCCGCCCAATCCGAAAGCCAAACCGCCGGCTAACGCCAACATAGCGATTAAACCAGTGATTAAAGTATTGATGACGCTGACTGCAATGCCCAATTGAACCAATGCGGTTAAGAAACCGAATATCATAATTGTCCACCAGGCAATTGTACCCAATACTTTGGCGTGATGCATTTTCGCTGTCATTACCGAAACACGGGTGAGGTGTTTCAAGAAATTAGCAACGATTAATGCGGCCAAAAGAATCAAAACTGCAATTATTACATTAGGAATGTAGAGAAGAACGTCTCTCAAGAACAATGATAGCGCGGTGAAATTCAAAATGTCGGAAGCTGCCAAAAGGAAAGCGATAACTATAAACCAATGAACAATTCTACCCAAGAAAAGGCCGGTGTTCAGTTTGATATCGGCTCGCTCTAAATAGGCTTCAACGCCAGTTTTCATTAATAGAGCATCAATTTTCAAGTAATAGATAACTCTTTCAACGATTCTTTCCAATAAAGAGGCAACAATCAGACCAACGATAAATACAACCAAGGCGCCAATCAATGACGGCAAAAAACTAATAACCGTCAACCAAAGGCCCTGCAAAGAACCCACTATCACGTCAACCCAATTTTGAACTAACATAAATTAAATTGTTTTAATAACAAAACACTCGACCTTTTTACGCAAAATAGCGCTTACTCTTATTATACAATAAGGTCGCCAAATGGCCGAAAAGCTATTGTGGATAACTAAGAGAGTGCCCTCGGAGAGAATTGAACTCCCATTTTCTCCTTAGGACGGAGCCGTTCTATCCGTTGAACTACGAGGGCTAAGTTGATATACTATTTATACTGAAATATTTGTCCGTAGTAAAGCGTTGTTCGGATTCATTTGGGCCTATAGTTCATCGGTAGAACGCGTCCATGGCATGGACGAGGGCGGGGTTCAATTCCCCGTAGGTCCACCCCGTTAGAAATCAGATAAAAAAATTGATTATCAAAGATGAAGTAGAAAGTATAAAATTAGTTTTTCAGTTAAATATATTTGTCTGATTTCTAACGGGGTCCACCGATTTTATGACAAAAGCAAAATTATACGCAGTCATTTTAACCCACTGGTTGTTTATAGTGCTTTTTACACTATTCTACGTGCTTTCTTTTTGGAAGCAAAAATTTTTAGTCTTCTTTTTCAGTTTAATTTTTGTTGGCGCCATTTCTTGGATACCCAATAAGGATTGCCCTTTGTTAGTATGGGAAAATCGTATTCGTAAGAAAATTGACGCTCATTTTAAATCGGAAAGATTTTTTATTTTGATGCGGTGGATAGAAAAACTGTTCGGAGTTCGTTTGCCGAAATTAGTTACTCCTTATATGGTGGTTGCGTTGATTATCTTGCGATTATTAGTATAAGGGGTATAAAATATACGCGCGGAGACACGGTAGGGCTTTGTCCCGCACAAAGCGGAGGAGTGGCTGAGTGGTTTAAGGCGCCGGTCTCGAAAACCGGTTGAGGAGAAATCCTCTCGTGAGTTCAAATCTCACCTCCTCCGCTTTGTGCGGAGACTCGGAGTTCGTATATCCGCATGAAGGGCCTATAGCTTAGTGGCAGAGCATCCGGTTTGCATCCGGAAGACGCGAGTTCGATTCTCGCTAGGTCCACTGTATGATACTTCGAGCCGGAGAATTGCTGATTGAGCTCGAAGAGAATAAAAAACCAGCGTAATCCTGGCTTCTTGTTTTTTCTTAAGATACTGATACATTAACAATAATGAGGACTATGCGTACAAGAACAAGCATATTATTAATTGCCGTAGCGGTATTTGCCGCCATGCTTTTCATTGGTTCTGGCGATTATGTTTTTGCCGGTAAAGATTACAACAGCTCAATATCAAACGGCATAACATCAATATATAAAGTCAATGAGGAAGTGGGGAATATTCTTATGCGTTATGGAGTCGGCGGCGCGGAAATTAACCAAGTAACCGATGCGTTAGCCCGACCCGAAGGCATTGATGCGGTTGACCTTAAAGCAATGCTGGTTAGGTTCGGCGTAAGCGACGCTGGGATTGAGGAACTTTTGGCAAAGCTGGATGAGCTCGGCATAGGGTCAGATACTGCGCAATCCGCGCCCGCGGCGACAGGAATAATCGAGA
>JBBTTV010000055.1:0-10590 GCA_038064115.1 Patescibacteria group bacterium | reverse complement strand
GCTTGAGAACCGACGTAGAAATGGACAATAACATGAAGCATGAATCCTGAATCATGAATCAAGGAAAGGAGATCGTGATAGGCATCGTCGGTGCCGCGAGAGGGACGACAGTGCACCATAAGCGGCTTTTTTAATTCCTGCGCGAGGCGTATCTGTTCGCTGAACACTTCGTGCTGTTGTTTCATGATGCGTGTTTCATGTTTCATGATTCTAAAATAGTCCATCCCGCACTCTCCTATCGCCACTATTTTAGGATGCTCGGCCAATTTTTTAAGCTTTTTAATGTCAAATTTTTCTCTTGCCGCTGATTTTTGCTCTTTCCAATCGTGATACCAATCGTCATTAAAATGACTTGGATGAAAACCGGCCGTTGCCCAAACATCATTCGGATATTGTTCCGCTAATTTTATCGCCGATTCAGAGGTAGAAAATTGCGTTCCAACGCAAATCATTTTCACGCCCGCTTCTTGCGCTCGCTTAATAACTTGATTCCTGTCCTGTTCGTAAGCGGGAAAATGAACGTGGGTGTGCGCGTCAAATATCATAACCGCGGGAATAAAGTTTCTATTTTTTTCGCAATAATAATGTTTGATGAGGGCCAACTAATGCTTTCGGTAATTTTTTTGGAAGTTTCCGGCAAAAACGGCTCCGATAAAACCGCGATGTTGTCTAAAATAACTATTAAATTATACAAAACTTCCTGATTACCGCCGATTGCTTCCCATGGTTTTTTTTCGTTAACGTATTTATCTCCAAAAGCAATTAAATCCCAGATTGAAGACAATGCTTCATGAAATTTGAATTCGCCAACTTTTAACTCAACTGCCTTTTTTACCGATTCAATTTTCCCGATAATGGCCGGATCAACATTTTTCAAGTCGCCGACTTTCATTTCACCTGACTTTTCCGCCAACGCCAATACGCGAGCCGTGAAATTTCCCAAACCATTAGCTAAATCCCCATTGTGCCTTTCCTTGAACTTCTCGTCGCTAAAGTCTCCGTCATCAAAAGGCGGCACTTCCCGCAAAAGGTAATAACGCACGGCTTCCGTGCCATATTTTTTAATTAATTCAAAAGGGTCAATCACGTTCCCGATTGTTTTGGAAATTTTTTGTCCGCCAACATTGAGAAAACCGTGCACGAAAATCGCTTTTGGCAACGCAATGCCGGCCGCCAGAAGCATACCGGACCAAATAGCCGCGTGAAATCGCAAATTATCTTTACCGATAACCTGAACATCCGCTGGCCAAAATTTTTTAAATAGAGTTTCGTCTTCGCTTCCGTAGCCAAGCGCGGAAATATAATTAACCAGCGCTTCCCCCCAAACATATATTGTTTGAGTAGGATCATTCGGCACCGGTACACCCCAAGGTAAATCTTTTTGAGGCCTAGAAAAACTGACATCTTCCAATCCTTCTTTAATTAAAGACAGGATTTCGTTTTTTCGCGTCTCGGGAACAATTCTTAACTCGCCGCTTTTAATCTTTGATCCAATTTCCTCGGAATACTTGGAAAGCCGGAAAAACCAATTTTCTTCCTCAATTATTTCCGGTTTTTTTTGATGGTCTTTGCAAATGCCGTTTTCCAGATCTTTATCGGTAACGAACGCTTCGTGGCCAACGCAATACGAACCCTTATAAATTTTCTTATAAAGGTCTCCTTTTTCGTATAAAATATTCCACATTTTTTGCGCGCCGGGCCAATGGCGATTTTGATCGGATGTCCTGATAAAGTCATCCCAAGACAAATTCAGCGCCTCTTTAAGCGCTTGAAATCTGGCGGAATTTTGGTCAACTAATTGCCGCGGCATCAATCCGGCCGCCTCCGCGGTTCTTACGATTTTAGCGCCATGCTCATCTGTGCCTGTTAAAAAATAAGTTTCGTATTTTCGCTGCCGCCAAAAACGAGCCAGAACATCGGCATACACAGAATCCAGAACATTACCAATGTGAGGAACGGAATTCGCGTAAGGAATTGACGTAGTAATATAGAACTTTGGCATAAATCATATTTATGCGGCGCCCCGATTGCGTTTTCTTGATTCAGACCAATCCTCAATGATTTCCTGCAAAAGCACGGCAGCCGGAACGGCTAAAATCAAACCTATAAAACCGAACAATTTCGCGCCGACAAGCAAAGATATCAAAATAACCACCGGATTTAAACTTGTCGTTAAGCTCATAACAGCCGGCACTAAAACGTTATTTTCAATTTGCTGAATAAGTATAAATAAAAGCAACGCGTAAACGCCGAGCGTCAGAGAATCGGTCGCGGCAACCAAAACTGCCACGCTGCCGCTAAATATCGGCCCCACATAAGGAACCAATTCAAATATTCCCGCTAAAATTCCCAGAATTAAACTGTATTTTACGCCTAACAGCCAAAGACCCAAAAACACGGTAACGCCAATAACAAGACTTAAAAGCATTTGCCCCCTCAACCATCGGCCTATTTTGCGGCGAACTTTGGTATAAAGCTCAATTGCTCTTGCTTCATAAGTCGGCGGAAGAATAGTAAGTAAAAATCTCTCCACCCCGTCTTTGCCGACGGTCAAATAGAAAGAAAGAACAAAAACCGAAGCAGTCAAAGCAATGCCTCCGAAAAATTTTGAAGTAATATCCAAAAACGATTGACTGCCGCTGATTAAAACATTAGTAACCCTGCCCAATCCTTCGTTTATGGCATCCACCAGTTGAGAAATATTTATAAACGCCAAATCCGGACGGGAAATTTTTTCATTCAAACTATTTAATAAACTAGAAAATTCAGAAAGTGCTATCGGGACAATGGCATAAATGATAAACGCTAATATAAAAACCGCTACTATGTAAATAGCTAAAGTGCCTAAAATTCTGGGAATTTTTTTCTTTTCCAGCCAAGTTACTATCGGATCCAAAGCAGAAGACACTACTACCGCCAAAAACAAAGCGACTAAAACATCCACGGCAAAAAACAACACTGTTGCCAGAATTATCATAAAGAACACTCGCCATAAGCTGGCCCAGGTTATGTTCAGTCCATTAGGATTCATCCCGTTAGAGATAGGTCGTCTTTAGACGACCGTAAATTAACCATTTTATTAGTTTTCGACGTTTTATTATATTTACCAATTTTGTATATCATAACTATTAAGCTAATTATCTCTAATGGGATTCATTAGTTTAATAA
This sequence comes from Patescibacteria group bacterium, assembly GCA_038064115.1. Taxonomy (GTDB): domain Bacteria; phylum Patescibacteriota; class Minisyncoccia; order UBA6257; family WO2-44-18; genus JBBTTV01. The sequence goes on along the minus strand of JBBTTV010000055.1, from coordinate 7,422 downwards.
TAAAATAAAAGTTCTAAAAGGTCAAAATTTCTTTGAATTCTTCAGCGTTTTTATACGGCCCTATCAGTGCAAGGTTAAGCTTATTGTTTTGAAAAACATCTTTAGCAACCGCGACAACATCTTTTGCCGCAACAGAATTAATCTTCGCGAGCATTTCTTCCGGCGTCATCGCCGAACGCTTCAAAATCTCCTGACCTCCATAAAACATCGCCAATTCGTCGGAAGTTTCTAAATTTAGAATTAAAGATCCTATTAAATGGTCTTTCGCCCGCTGAAGCTCGCTGTCTGAAATAGAATTATTGGAAATTTTTGAAAACTCTTCCAAAATCGCTTTGATAACATCTTTTAATTTTTTATGGTCAACTCCGGCGGAAACCGCGAAATAACCGTGATCGCTTAACAAATCGGCACCTGCTCTAACATAATACGCCGCGCCCATCTCTTCGCGTACTCGCTGAAAAAGACGCGAGCTCATTCCTCCACCCAAAATATCTCCCAAAACTTCCAAAGCAAAACGGCGGTCGTCAAAAGCGTCAAAAGCTCTGCAGCCCAAAACTATGTGGGTCTGGTCAGATTCTTTGAATTTTACCAAAACTTGTGGCGTGTCTTGTTTTTCAACGGTTTTAATTTTTCCGGTTTTGTCGCCAACGCTGATGTTTTGAAAATATTCTTCAATTTTCGGCAATAATTTTTTCTCGTCAATCGCTCCAGAAACCACAACCAACGTAGCTTTTCCGACATAATGTCCGGAACGGTACTTCAAAAAATCATCTTTGGTCAATTTTTGAATAACTTCTTTGCGGCCGCCAACATCCCAACCAGCCGGCTGGTCTCTGTAAAGAACTTCCATAAATAAATCATTAACTTTCCGCATCGGTGTATCTTCGTACATATTTAATTCTTCAATAATCACTCCTTTTTCTTTTTCTATTTCCGCCGCGTCAAAAATTGAATTCAAATAAATATCGGAAATAATATCCAAAGCCCTCTCGGCGTCTTTTGCTTGGACTTTCGCAAAATAGCCCGTCCATTCTTGAGAAGTAAAAGCGTTGTATTCCGCTCCCATCTGGTCTAATTCACCGGCTATGTTAATCGCTTTCGGCCGCTTTGCCGTGCCTTTGAAATACATATGTTCCAAAAAATGCGACAAACCATTTATGTCTTTGGTTTCGTATTTTGAGCCGGCTTCAACGAGAGTTAAAACCGTAGTAGCCAAACTACTCGGCTGGGAAACTAAAATCACCCGAACTCCGTTTTTTAAAGTAATTTTTTTGAAAGATTCTGCCATTTTAAAAATTTTTGCTTAAATAATTTTCCAGTTCAGAAATTTTCACCCTTTCTTGTTTCATTGTGTCGCGGTCGCGAATCGTAACCGAATTGTCTTTCGCTGTTTCAAAATCAACGGTTACGCAATACGGCGTGCCAATTTCATCCTGCCGGCGATAACGCTTACCGATGCTTTGTGTTTCGTCATATTCGCAAACGAATTTTTTGGCTAATTCTTCATATAACGGCTTAGCGATTTTGGTAAGCTCTGCTTTTTTGGAAAGCGGCAATATCGCAACTTTGACCGGCGCCAGCCATTTCGGAAACTTCATCACCACTCTCATCTCCTCGCCTTCGGCTTGCCCTGAGCCTGCCGAACGGGCGGTAGGAGCCTCTTCTTCATTATAAGCCTCTAGCATCGCTACTAAAACCGAACGATCCACGCCCCAAGTCGGCTCAATAACATGCGGCAAAAACTTTTCGCCGCTTTCCGGATCGGTATAACGCAAGTCCTGACCGCTCTTCTCCATATGGTTTTTCAAATCAAAATCTCCGCGATAAGCCAACCCATAAAGTTCTTTTTGGCCAAACGGAAATTCATATTCAACATCAACCGTTCTTTTCGAATAATGAGCGCGTTTTTCAGCGGATATTTCTTCATAATGAATTTTATTTTCCGAAACGCCCAAATCTTTAAGCCAACGCTTCATTTCTCCCAGCCAATGCTCAAAATGATTTTCCCATTCCGATTCCTTGATAAAATATTCTATTTCCATCTGTTCAAATTCGCGCGTTCGGAAAATATAATTTCCCGGAGTGATTTCATTCCGAAACGCTTTGCCGATCTGGGCTATGCCGAAGGGCAAGCGGCGACGAGTCGCGTCCGAAACATTTTTAAAATCAACGAACATTCCTTGAGCGGTTTCCGGACGCAAATAAACAACATTCGCGTCTTCTTCAGCAGGCCCCAAAAAAGTTTTAAACATCAAATTGAATTGCTTTTGCTTAGTCAGCTTGCCGCCGCATTCCAAACATTTGTCTTTAATGTCATCTGCCCGGAATCGTTTGTGGCATTTTTTGCATTCTACTAACGGGTCCGAAAATTCTTTAAGGTGGCCGCTCGCTTCCCAAACTTTCGGGTTCATTATCAGCGCCGAATCCAATCCTACGACATCCGCGCGTTTGCGAACGAAACGATTCCACCACTCATCTTTGATATTCTTTTTAAGTTCCGCGCCCAATGGTCCATAATCCCAAGAATTTGCCAATCCGCCGTAAATTTCCGAGCCGGAAAAAATAAAACCCCGCCTTTTCGCAAGATTTATTATTTTTTCCAGATTGTTCAAACTGTTAGCCATAAAATTTTACTGTACCACAACTCCTTGTTGAGAAGTAATGGTGAAGTCATCTTTTAATTCGGTATTTAACCCTGAGTCGCTAGCTTGAATTTCCAATCCGGTAAAATCATCCGCCGCCTTAAGGCTTGTGGGTTGCAATAATGTCATATATTTTCCGATATCGCTGACGGAAGGAATCGCTTCAACTTGAAAAATCGCTTCTGATGGCCGGCTCAAAACTCCGCTTCCCGCCGAAATGGAATCAATCATCCAAACTATTTCCTGCGTCCGTTCATTGTAAACAGGAATTGTTGTCGTATTGCTTTTCGCTTCGCCAATAAAACGAACGTTCCCGCCTAAGAATGCCTTAACTTCAATGTTTTTAATGTCCGTTCCGTAATTTGTTATCAACCAATGAATGGTGAAATTAGTCGCCTTTCCGACTTTCGGCGGCATAGGCCCTTTATTTACAATGCCGGACGCGGCATCGCGGAAAAATGCCTTGGCGTCTATGGTAGCCTTACCGGCTACTTTAGCTTCCTGTGAAGTTACGCTGATTGTTTTTGCCGCCGCTACAAATTGCGGAACAGTCGGAGATTCAATCGTGGCATTAATTTTTAAAACAAAATTTTTATCACTTAGACGCTTTATCGCATAAGTATCTTTAGCATCAATTCTAAATTCAATTTTTCCGCTCGCGCCCGGCGAAACCACCGCCAAATTCGGCGTATTAGCGGCATTCCAAATAATAGTTTTATCAAAAGAGCGAAGAGAGCCGTTGGTGGTTAATGATGTTAAATCAAACATATCACCGACAAGTTGAGCGCTTATAATCACGTCTCTCAATCCGATATCAATATTGTTCGCGTAATTAATCGTATAATTTAAAGTATCGCCGGGCCGAACAATCACATCTTTGTCCCCGTTTAAAAGAATATTTAATGAAAGCGGCGAAGTTTCCACGGATTGAGTGATGGAGCGGCTGCTGACAATATATGACTCTCCGAGAAATTCTCCTTCAATACTGCCTTTGAAATCAAAAAACGACTCTGCCGGACCGATGACGCTACCATTTATTTTGATTGTCCCTTCGGAACCGGAACGCAAATCCCCAAGTTCCCAAATGTTATTGCCGGAATCTGAAGCAACGGAAGATTTTAAAAAGCTAAAAACCGGCGGATATTCCATCCGTAGTTTTAAATTTCTAAAGTCCCTGTCAGATACATTGCGATATGAAATAACAAGCTCAAATCCCTCTCCGCTAAAAACTTTAGCCGGCGCGGTTAAATCTAAAACTATCCCCGATCCGCGCACTCCAACATCCACCGCCTCGCTTTTTTCAAATCGTGAAGCCAGAGAAAAAGGCAAATAGCCGACATCTACCTCCAGACGCTTGAAAGTATCCTCGCCACTTATTGCCATTAACTGAAATTCTTCTTTGATTAAGCTTCCGACTCCCAAATCTCCGATATCCTTAAATTCCACCGTTTTGTCTTGCGACTCGCCTACAAACACAACGCCTTCCGGAATATTCAGATTAAGCTTAATATCTTGTAAAACATTTTGCGCGCCGTTTGCGACATTAACCGTTATGGTGAACGGAACGCCTAATAAAACTTGTTCCGGAGCGCTGATTGCTATATCCAATCCTCTCGTGCTCCTCGCCTGATACCAAAAGAAAGCGGCAATCGTTACTGCCACTACAAAAACGCTTACGGAAACAATTATCAGCCTAGATCGCAAAGACATCGCTATTGCTATAATTATAGTTCACTAAGCAGTCGGAGCACAAATATTGCGCGTCAATAAATGAAAAAATGTTCGGGTTCGCTTGCTGGCAATTAAAACAAGACGCGTATTGAGGGTCAAAACCTAAATTTTTTAAGATAAGCTTCCCCGCGAAATCTGCCGGCATCGGAGAAACAATTTGATTTTTTAAAATCTGCCAAACTTCCTCATCCGGCTGATTTTCTACCATAGTTTGCTTAACTAAATTAAGCACGCGTAAAAATCCGACATCAGCCAGACGGCCTTTCTTTAAAGCATCGACTGCTTGATAATCTTTGCCGGAAATTAATCGTAAATCAACCAAATTAAGAGGTTCCAGATGAGCTGACAATTTTGAGGTTATTTTTCTGGCGCTTTTAACTTTAGCCGCGATTCTGCCGAATAATTTGGTATACAAATACACCCGCGAATCAATTTCGCCAAACGGTTCTTTGTCTAAAACAATTGCTTCCGTAAAATACTCGCTTGTCATTTCATTCAAATTTTAACACGACGCTCTGTCTTACAAAAATCCCCGACTTTGTGTCGAGGATTGCGCATTAGGATTTTAATTTTTCTAAAATTTCTTTGCTACTTTCATAGCCATGACTTACAGCCCTGGAAATATCTCCTTTTTGGAAAAAATCCAGCATAAGCGTCGGGATATTTATTGACGGACTAATTGCGATCAGTCTTTTGGTTTGAATTCCCGCCAAACTACTCAAAAATTCTTTTAAGTGATTAAAAATCGGCCATTGAGCTTCTGTGTCTTCCGGAAAAACTTTAAATTTATTAACCTCGCAAAAATATTTCATTTCTTTTTCCATACAGCGATCAATCAAAGAAGAAAAGCGCTTCATAATTCTCTTGTCCCACCTTAAATTTTTATACAAATTTTTTAAATCTTCCTTATTAGTTAACGGTTGCGGCTGACTGGGGTCAATTATAAAAACGGTGTCCATTTCCGCGAAAGTATTAAGGATAAATTCGCAGCCATCGGAATAAAGATTGCCGTTAATATCTTCCGGAGAGAAAAACCCAGGCAAACTGGCAGAGGCCTTAATCAATCTTTTTAAATTCTCGGCGGCGAATGCCTGATTTTTTAAATTCTGATTGCTGAAAATTTCATTTCTTTCAGCGACCTCATTCCAAACAACAACTTCAAAATTCACCGGGGAATGTAAAATATTTTCCATATTAAGCTGATTAACCAGCGCATTCAATCCATCGTCCCTGAAAATAGCGCTGTTGGCAAAAGCAATATGCTTAATCGCGTCCCATCTGCTAAAAAGAGAAGAATAACCGCTTTTTTCAATGGCTATCCATACTTGTTTCAGCGCATTCGATCCGCTTTCTAGATATTTTGCGGCATTAAGACATCCGCCGGAAATGCCCTGAATTTTTTCCGCGCGAATTCCGTATTCGTCCAGCGCTTGGAAACAACCAACTTGAAAAGCGCACTTGCAACCGCCGCCAGTCACTATTATTCCGATTCGTCCGAGATCCATGGCGAGCTCCTTTCGTTTTTTTAAATTTTCAAAGTTCGCAAAAATTATAAACTAAAAAATCCTCTTTTTCAAGAGGATTTTTAGTTCGGTTTAACTTTCAATTTTTTGCTTTTTTGGCGATTAAGCTTCGGCAACCAAACCGTCAAAACCCCGTCTTTAATATTTGCTTCGGATTTTTCGGCATCCACTTCCTGCGGCAAAATCACTGAACGGGAAAATTTCCCCCAATAGCATTCTTGATAAAAATAATCTTCGTCTTTGATTTTTTGGCTCCTCTCTCTTTTGCCTCTGATAGTAATGGATTCATTCGTAATATCAATATCCAAATCATCGGAATTAACGCCGGCTATCGGCGATTCAACTACTATCGCTTCCGGCGTCTGATACACGTCAATAGTAAGCTGGCCGTCGCCTTCTTCCAAAAGGTCGTCTTTACTCAACGGTTTTTTCACGCTCGCCAACTCAGCTTCCGTTTCTTCTTCTAATGGGTTTGTTATTTCTTCGTCCATAATTTTAATCTATTTTTTCCAAATGCTTTAATTTCTCAAAATCGTTTAAAATAAAGAATCCTATAGCCGTAAGGAAAATTACTACCAATCCTACCGGCCCTGTTTTAATTATAAGATAGTTAAAAACAACGTGCAATATAATAGCCAAAAGAATCCCCTTAATGATAAAGCCTTGGGGTTTTATTTTTAGCGCTAACGCTCTACCCCAATAATATCCAACCAAACCCGAACTTAAGCCATGCAGCAGTGTAGCCCCGACAAACCGCAACGCTGCCACTTCAACGCCATTGCCTGCTTGAAAAATAGAAGCAATATTTTCCACCGCGGCAAAACCAAGGGCGGCGGTAACCATATAAATCATCGCGTCCAGCGGTTCGTCAAAGTCTTTCTTTTTACTAACGGCAAAATAAACAGCGCCGAATTTTATCAATTCTTCAATGGCGGCAAGAAAAATCAAGGACAGCAAACTGTAGGTTTCTATGCCGAACAAAAAAGCTCCTTTATTGAATACGATCTGAAAAGCCAAAGCGACAAAAGTGCTTAATGCTCCAGCGAAAAAAACATAAAAAATTAAACTCTTCGGTTCCGGATGCCTGTCATCTTCCCGCAAAAAAAACAAAAGCCACACAACGCTCGGAACCAACCCTAATAAAATTGATAATGCTGTTACCATTGTGAAATTATTAATAATTCTTCTTTTTTAATCTGACCGTAAATTTCTTCGGTAATAAAAGGCATAAATGGATGAAGGAGCTTCAAAGAATCCGCTAATAAACGCGCTAAAACATTTTTTACCGCATCGTCTTCTCTTTTTTTGCTGGTTTCAATATATTTATCCGCGAATTCATGCCAAATAAAATCATAAAGCGCGTGAAGAGCATGGCCAAATTGATATTGATTGATGCCTTCTTCGACTTCTTTTTTTATTTTCTCAAGTTTTTTAAGAATTTCTTTGTCTTCCGGCTGATATTTCGCGTCATTCGCATTATTATTCGTAATTTTCGCATCGGTTTTTTGCAAAACAAATCGAGAAAT
>JBBTTV010000054.1:0-2967 GCA_038064115.1 Patescibacteria group bacterium | reverse complement strand
CTTTATGCGTAGGAGGGCTTTCAAAAAAACAAAGAACAAAACTTGTAATATCTTACTATAAAAATTTATTAATGTCAAATAGCGTTGGTGCTATAGCTGCCAAATTATACTAAATTCCAAGTATTTCCACTATTTTATTTCTGGCAATAGCGCCGGAAACAATGCGAACGCGCGCGATGTCTATTTTAAAATAATTGGCGAGAAGTTTTATAATCGCGCGGTTTGCCATTCCTTGCACCGGCGGTTCTTTTACTGAAATTACAAAATGCGTCTCGTCAATTTTTTCAATTTTATCCTCCCCGGAACCAGGTTTCGCTTTTACAAAAATTTTCATCGAAATTTACTTGATAACAATAATTTTCCCTTTCATAGACGAATGTATGCCGCAAATGTAATCATATTCTTCTGCCTTGTTAAAAATAAATTCAAAACTATCGCCTTTGGATAAATTCTCCGACTTTGTTAATCCTTTAATTTCAATGCTATGCAGCACGACATCTTTATTTATCCAAGTAATTTTCCCGCCAAGTTTTATAATATATTTTTGAATTTTCTACGCGGCTAACCAACCGCCGTCAACATAGAAAGTGGCGCCGGTAACATAACTCGCCTCTTCTGAAGCCAAAAAGATAACTGCGGCAGAAATTTCTTCCGATTTCCCGATACGTTTTAACGGAACGCGCGTGCGTATTTCATCCATAGCTTCTTTGGGCATTTGGGCGGCGGCTATCATTGGAGTATCAATAGCGCCCGGCGCGATAACGTTCACATTGATTCCTAATGGAGCCCATTCAATCGCGAGAGTTTCCGACATTCCGACAACGCCTCCTTTAGAAGCGGCGTAATGAACTGCTCCGTCAAAGCCAATTCCTACTCCGCCAGATGCGATAGAAGAAATATTAACAATTCTCCCCCATTTATTCTTTGCCATTTCTTTCGCCGCCCGTTGCGCGCACAAAAATTGCCCCTTTAAATTAATATTAAGCATCTGATCCCACTCTTTTTCGGTGAGTTCTAATGCCGGTTTGGGAGAAAAAATACCGGCGTTATTTACAAGAATATCCAACCGGCCGAATTGTTTTATTACTTCATCAAAAACTTGATTCACTTCCTGCGCGCTTGAAACATCTAATTTAAAACAAGTCGCCTCGCCTCCGCCGGATTTTATCTCATCCACCACAAACTGACATTCCGCTAAATCAATATCGGTAACAACTACTTTAGCGCCTTGCTTTGCCAATGCTAAAGCATGGGATTTTCCCATGCCGCGACGCGCTCCAGTAATCAGCGCGACTTTATTTTTTAATTCAAACATAGCTATAACTGCATTATAGCATTTTAAAGTTTTATTCGGAATCTTTTTTATTTCGCTTACGGTCGTTTTCCGAAAGCAACGCTTTTCGGATGCGAATATTTTTAGGAGTTATTTCAACAAGTTCGTCGTCACCAATGTAATCTAGCGCGTCTTCAAGTGACATTTCGCGCGGAACTTCAAGCCGTTCCTGAACGCCGAAATTTTTCGTTCGAAAATTAGTAAGTTCCTTTGCTTTGCAAATATTAACCATAATATCCTGTGATTTGGCATTTTGCCCGACCACCATTCCTGCGTAAACAGTAACGCCCGGCGCAATGAATAATTGTCCACGCCCCTGCGCATTTAGTAATCCGTAACTGTTTGACGCTCCAGATTCAGAAGCAACAAGCGAACCATGAGAACTGACCGCTAAATCCCCTTTATGCTCTTCAAACCCCTGAAAAATACTGTTCATAATTCCCAATCCTTTTGTGCTTGTTAAAAATTCATTGCGAATGCCGATTAAACCACGCGTTGGAATTACAAATTCAATATAAGCAACCGCTCTGTCAACGCGCATATCCCGCATAACCCCGAGCCGTTTTCCGAACATTTCAATTACAATTCCGGTAAATTGCTCCGGCACTTCAATTGAAACGAGTTCTATCGGTTCTAAAATTTTTCCGTCTATTTCTTTCAAAATTACTTGCGGCTTTGACACTTCAAGCTCGTATCCTTCTCGGCGCATTTTCTCAATAAAAATCGCCAAGTGCAATTCTCCGCGCCCCGCTACTATCCATTTATCAGCGGAATCCGCTGGTTTGATTGAAAGCGCGACGTCAGTTTCCAGTTCGTGCTCCAAACGCTCTTTCAAATTTCTAGAAGTACTATATTGACCCTCTTTGCCGGTAAATGGCGAAGTGTTTACTCCAAAAGTCATTTTAATCGTTGGCTCGTCTATTTTAATAATTGGAAGGGGTTGCGGGTTCTGTATGTCAGTAAGAGTTTCGCCGATGGAAACATCCGGAATGCCGGCAATCGCGATAATATCTCCGGCAAACGCTTCATCAACATCTACTCGCTGTAATCCGATAAAACTCATCAACGCCGTAATTAAAGCTTTTTTTATTTCACCGTTTCTATTTATATGCGCTACTTGCATTCCCTTGCGTATTGTTCCCGAATACAACCGGCCAATAGCAATTTTACCTTTGTAATTGTCGTAAATTAAATTCACGGTCAACATCTGAAGCGGGGCATTTGCATCCGCCTGCGGAGCCGGAATATAACGAACAATTGTTTCAAACAGAGGTTCTATTCCTGTCATACTCGTTAGATCCGGAGCTAAACCAGCTTTGCCCTGCACGCCGGAAGCATAAATTATTGGAAAATCTATTTGCTCATCGGTAGCGCCCAGTTCAATGCAAAGACTGAATGTCTGATTCAACGCCCACTGCGGACGCGCGTCCGGCTTATCAATTTTATTTATTACCACAATGATTTTATGGCCGGCTTGAATGGCTTTGCGAAGCACGAATTTCGTTTGCGGCATCGGGCCTTCTTTCGCGTCCACAACTAAAAGCACTCCGTCTACCATCCGCATTATGCGTTCCACTTCTCCGCCAAAATCCGCGTGTCCCGGAGTATCAATAATATTGATTTTCGTATCCCCG
>JBBTTV010000053.1:3295-8516 GCA_038064115.1 Patescibacteria group bacterium | reverse complement strand
AGAAGCTTTGCAAGCGGCATTGCCGGGCGCGATTGTTGCCAGCCAACCGGCAACGGGCAGTTTTATTTTAAGAACGGGTGAATTGAAAGAGAGCGAGCATCAAAGCTTACTCAAGGTGTTTAAAGAAAAATTCGGCGAAGTTGAAGAATTAAGATTTGAAACCATAGGCCCGTCTATCGGTAATGAACTGCGCACAAAATCAATCAAAGCATTTTTATTTGTTTTGCTGGCTATCTCACTCTACATCGCCTTTGTTTTCAGAAAAGTCTCGCGGCCGGTCAGTTCTTGGAAATACGGATTGATAACTTTAATCACTTTATTCCATGACGCGCTTATTCCCTTGGGAACGTTTTCTATCTTGGGCTATTTTTTGAATATAGAAATAGATACTATTTTTGTGGTGGCAATTTTAGTGGTGCTGGGATTTTCCGTGCATGACACGATTGTGGTTTTTGACAGAATCAGGGAAAAATTAAAATTGCAGAAATCCGGAAATTACGATTTTGACGAATTAGTTAACCGCGGCGTGAATGAAACTATCATTCGTTCCATAAATACTTCATTAACTTTGGTATTAGTACTTGTCGCGATGCTCTTTTTGGGAGCGGCCTCATTGCAATACTTTATTTTGGCAATTTTGATAGGAGTTGTGGTGGGAACCTACTCCTCCATCTTTGTAGCCAGCCCCCTATTGACATTATGGCGGCGTTTGTGATAAAATATAAAACAATGAGAAACAGCGCGTTAATTAGAAAACTTGTTCAAAACCTTTTAAGCGGCCTTTCCGACCGCCAAAAAGACGTTTTAACCGGCCGTTATGGGCTGGACGGAAACGCTGTTTTAACGCTTGCTGAAATTGGAGAAAAGTACGGAATTACCAGGGAAAGAGTGCGTCAAATAGAAAGCCTTGCTCTTGGCGCTGTCAAGCAGAATTTAGAAAGCGGTGAAGTGAAGAAAGTCGTTGACTCCGCCGCTGCTATTGTTAAAAAATTCGGCGGTGTTAGAAAAGATGAATTATTGTTAACTGATTTGGAATGTTCTGGTGAAGAAATGCCACATTTAACTTTTTTATTGGAAGCATCTAATAAATGCCGTTTGTGCAAAGAAGACAAAGATTTTTCTTCTTATTGGCATATTAATTCCGAAAGCAAAAATCGGGCGGCGGAATTTATCAAGCGTTTGCAAAATTATTTGAAGGATAAAAAAACCGAAATAATTGAGCATAAAAATTTTGACAAGCTTTTCGCGCAAGCCATTAAGCCGCATAATTTACAAGACGCGGTGGCGATGAACTTTGTTTCTATATCCAAAAAATTCGGACACAATACTTTCGGAGATTTCGGACTTACCGAATGGCCGGAAATTGTTCCGCAAAACGCAAAAGATTGGGCATATCTTGTTTTAAAGAAAAATCAAAAACCGCTTCATTTTTCGGATATTTCCGGAGAGATTCGCAAGCACAGAAAAGACGCACAAACCAATACCCAAACGGTTCACAATGAGCTTATCAAAGACGATCGTTTCGTTTTGGTTGGCCGCGGTACCTACGGCTTAAGAGAGTTTGGAATTTTACCGGGCGTCGCTAAAGACGTTATTAAGCATTTCTTAAAAAAGCAGGGGCCTTTAAAGTCCAAAGAAGTCGTTCAATTTGTTTTACAAGAAAGGGCTTTTAAAGAAAATACTATTCTTCTTAATTTGCAGGACAAAAAGCATTTCAAGCGCCTTGATGACGGCCGCTACACATTAGTTTAACGGCGGTTCAACAACTTTTTGTTCTTTGATATAATATAATAAACGATATGATATACGGTATTTTACAAAATGTTTTTGTGGTTTTAGCTTTAAGCTGGTGGATTTTATTGCCGCTGGCTTTATTTTTTATTTTTTGGCAAATGTGGCTAACCCATGTCTACATACAATATTTGCGTAGCCAAAAATGGGTTTTATTGAACATTAAAATTCCGGAAAATATTGAAAAAACTCCGAAGGCGATGGAGCAAGTATTCGCCGCCGTTTACCAGATTTACAGTTTTGGTTTAAGGCCAAAACAAATGTATTGGGAGGGAAAATTGAGAGAAGATTTTATTTCTTTTGAAATTGTCGGAACGGCCGGTGGGGTTTATTTTCAAATCAGAACGCAAACGCAATATAGGAACATCCTTGAGTCGGCTATATACGCTCAGTACCCTGACGCGGAAATTGCAGAGGGATTTGATCATACGACATTGTTCCCAAAAACTTTGCCTAATAAAATTTATGATTTTTTCGGAGCGGACTATCATTTGGTAAAAGAAGACGGTTATCCCATAAGAACTTATGAATACTTTGAAGAATCCGTAAAAGAAAAACGGCTGGATCCAATAGCCTCTATAACTGAAGTAATGTCCAAGCTGAAAGAAGGAGAAATGCTTTGGATTCAAGTGATGGTAAGACCAACTGATAATGCCTGGCAAAAAAAAGGCGAAGAACTACGGGATAAATTAGCGGGAAGAAAAAAAGCGAAAAAACCGCGGGGGATTTTAGCAAAACTTGGCGAGTGGGTTAAAAATTTCGCAAGAGCGCCAGTTGGCTTACCGGAGTGGATGAGCGAAGAAAAGCCGGTTAAAGAAAATACGCTTATGTTACTGACTCCGGGTGAAAAAGAGGTTCTTGAGGCGGTTGAAGAAAAAATCAGCAAGCTTGGATTTGAAACCAATATCAGATTTTTATTTATTGACCGTCGGGATAGTTTTTCTCCGTTAAATATTTCCGCCACGATGAGCACGTTCAATCAATTTAATACCTCTAACATGAATAGTTTCCGACCTAATTTAGATACAATAACGCTCGCTGTCGGCATTTCCAATCCAATTTGGAGGACGCTCGTGCTTTCCATACCTTTTTTAAAAAAGCGGTTTGTTTGGTATCGCAAACGCCGGATGTGGGAAAGTTTTAAAAAACTTTATTGGCCGAGAAAAAAATCAGTTTTAAACATTGAGGAATTGGCAACAGTTTATCATTTCCCGGCGATAATGGTTTCGGCGCCGTTGTTGCGCCGAGTAGCAACGCGCAAAGGAGAGCCGCCAGCCGGTTTGCCGACAGAATAATAAAATTATTATGGATAATATAACTTTTTTCGGAAAAACTAGTTTCAGAGGACAAAATAAGCGGTTTGGCATTAAAGTAGACGATCGCCGCCGACATATGTATCTTGTCGGAAAAACCGGAATGGGAAAAACTACCATATTGGAAAATATGGTTATTTCCGATATTTTAGCCGGAAATGGCGTCGCTGTTGTTGATCCGCACGGAGATTTTGCCGAAAAAATATTGAATTATGTTCCAAAAGAACGGATAAAAGACGTTATTTATTTTAATCCCGCCGACATAGATTACCCGATTGCTTTTAATCCGCTTGAACAGGTAACAACGGAACAACGTCATTTAATCGCCTCCAGTATAATGGGAGTGTTTAAGAAGATTTGGCCGGACGTTTGGTCTGCCAGAATGGAATACATTCTGAATAATGCCCTTCTCACGCTTTTGGAATTTCCAGAATCTACAATTTTGGGCGTAATGCGACTTCTATCGGACAAAGATTACAGAAAAAACCTTGTTGACCAGATGAAAGACCCCGTGGTTAAAGGGTTTTGGGTCAATGAATTTGCCCGCTATGCTCAAAAGTTTGAAACAGAAGCGACTGCCGCGATCCAAAACAAAATCGGTCAATTTGTCTCCAATCCTTTGGTAAGAAATATTTTAGGACAGCCGCGCTCGGCAATGAATTTACGGGAGGCGATGGACAAGCAAAAGATTTTAATTTTTAATCTTTCTAAAGGAAGAATGGGTGAGGACAACTCCTCATTGTTAGGAGCAATGGTCATCACCAAGCTACAATTAGCCGCAATGTCACGGGTTGATACTCCGGAAAGCGAGCGTAAGGATTTTTATCTTTATGTTGACGAATTTCAAAATTTTGCCACAGATTCTTTCGCTAATATTTTATCCGAAGCTCGCAAATATCGGTTATGTTTGATATTGGCGCATCAATATATTGGTCAATTAACTCACGACCTTAATACTAAAGTAAGGGACGCGGTTTTTGGAAACGTCGGAACCATCGTTACTTTTCGTATTGGCGCGGAAGACGCGGAATTTTTGGAAAAAGAATTTACTCCGGATTTTGAAGCTGTTGATTTGGTAAATCTTGGGAAATACAACATTTATGTAAAATTAATGATTGAAGGTGTAGCTTCCAGGCCATTTTCCGCGAACACACTAGAGCCTTATAAAAAACCGGCAGAATCATATGTAGAAGAAATTATTGAATATACCAGAAAGGTTTACGGCACACCTAGAGAAGTCGTTGAAAAGAAAATTGCCAGCGAATTACTTTCATCGGAAAAAGTTATGGAAGAAAAAGCCGCGCGTCGTTTTGAACAGCCGTTGGCAAAAGCGTTAAGCGGAGCGCCTCAACCGTTCGCGCGCCGATCTCCAAGCCAACAACCATTCCACAGGCCGATTGAAGGCGTCCGTCCGCCGCGCCACGACAGGCAACCATCTGGTTGGCAGCCAAAACCCAAAGTTGACATTGAAGATTTAAGAAGCGTCTTAGGAAAAGCTTTGGAAGAGAAAGAGGGGGAGTAATCACGAATATACAAAGCCCGCCTCATCGACGGGCAGGGATTACTCTTTGCTTTTTTCCACGCGCTCTACGTAGTCGCCGGTTTCCGTGTTTATCCTGACAGTATCGCCAATGTTAACAAAAAGAGGAACAGTTACTTTGGCGCCTGTTTCTAGTATTGCCGGTTTGGAACCGCCTTGGGCAGTATCGCCTTTGATTCCTGGCTGAGTTTCCTTTATTTTCAAATCCATTTTTATAGGTATATCTATCTTCATTATTTTATCGCCGAATTTAAAAGCGACAACTTCAGAATTTGGTTTCAAAAATTTAGCCTTACTGCCAAGCAAGGTTTCTGTTAAAGAAAATCTCTTTGCTGGGTCATTTTTTGCCGTAAACCAATATTCATCGCGATGATTATAAATGTATTTGATAGGCTCTTTATCTATTTCCGCTTCTTCAAAAGTTTCGTTTTGGTGAAAGTTACGCTCAACTATTTTTCCGTTTAATAAATTCAAAATTTTGGTTTTAGCGACCGGTTTTCTCTGTTGCATGCGCAGAAACGCGTATTCCAAAACTTCATACGGCTGGTCCTCGAGCACAAACTGCACTCCTTTTTTG
>JBBTTV010000053.1:0-3285 GCA_038064115.1 Patescibacteria group bacterium | reverse complement strand
CTTCATACGGTTCGCCGTCTAAAACGAATATAGTTCCTTTTCGCAAATCATTATATGTAAGCATGTTAGAAATGATTATAGCACGGATTTTATTATTCCGCCACCCAGCATTACCCCCTTTTTGTCATAAAAAACAGCGGATTGTCCTTGCGCGATGAATTTTTGCGGAACTTTAAAAACTAACTGATAATTGGTTTTCAGTTTGTTAAGAACAGCCACGGCTAACGGCTGGCGATACCGAACTCTTGCTCGCACGGCTATGGGTAAATTACCGACGGATTCAATTAAATTAATATCGGTTAAAACAACGGTTTTTTTATAAAGTTCCGGATTGTTTTCACCTCCCGCGATTGTAATAACGTTTGTTTTGATGTTTTTGTCGGATACATAATGCGGTTTGGTGTTTGAACCGGCGCCAAGCCTCAATTTTTTAATACCGAGACGTCGCTGACCTATGGTGTAAAAATGAGCTCCGGAATGTTCGCCTATTTTTTTTCCGGCCGTGTTTAAAACCGCGCCGCGTTTTTCCGGAATGTATTGTTTAAGAAAATCAGCAAGAGAAACTTTTCCCAAAAAACAAATTCCTTGAGAATCTTTTTTGTTCGCGTTTAATAAACCGAATTTTTGAGCTAATTTTCGCACTTGCGGCTTTTTGTAATCGCCGATCGGGAAAAGGCAATGTTTTAATTGTTTTTGCGTCAAAGTCCAAAGAAAATAACTTTGATCTTTATTCGTATCTTTTGCGATTAAAAGACGATAAATAGCCAACCCGCTGTTTCTATGGGAACCAGAATAATCCGCCTCCAGCGGGCGGATTTTCTTCTCCCTCGGCACAATTTCTCCGAAGTATTTTGGAGACCTAGCAAATTGTGCCTGCGGGATGTTCCCTACGAAAAAGCGGGTTGGCTGCCTTTTTATGTGACGCATTTTCGCTAAACGAACATAATGTCCCGTTGCTACATAGTCCGCTCCCATTTCCAACGCTTTTTTCAAAAACAGCCCGAATTTTATTTCTTTATTGCACATCACATCCGGATTGGGGGTGATTCCTTTGCGGT
The DNA here is from genome assembly GCA_038064115.1 of Patescibacteria group bacterium. GTDB lineage: Bacteria > Patescibacteriota > Minisyncoccia > UBA6257 > WO2-44-18 > JBBTTV01. The sequence continues at coordinate 2,227 of JBBTTV010000053.1, read as the reverse complement.
AGCCGTCAACCATGTAATTAACAACTTTATCTTTATATTCTTGTTCAAAATCAAAAGTGTAAAAAGGAATGCCCAAAATTTCCGCAGCTCGGCGGGCGTCTTCCGCGTCTTGTTCTGCGCAACCGTCCACATTATAACAACGCATATGCGCTCCAATCACCTCATACCCCTGTTTTTTTAGTAAAGCGGCGGCGACACTGGAATCAACGCCCCCAGACATAGCGACAAAAACCCTTCGGCCTGGTTCGGGGCAAACAATTTTATTTTTTAGTTGACTTTTCATTCCTGAAATTTTAATGCAAAATTTGTTTTTTAGCAACTTATTGAATACTATTTGGTTAATGGCTAAATCCGATATTGTTTTTTATGGCGCGGGGTTTTTCTTAATGGGAATTTTATCCGCCAGCGTGGGGATGGGAATTTTAATTTCATCACTGCTATCGTTTTTGATGGCAGTGATTTTTTTATTTTTCAATGTTCATTTTCCAAACAAAAAATATCTTTGGCTTTCCGGCCTGGCTGCTGTTGTTATATTAGGGAATGCTTATTATCAATGGCGTGAGACAGAATTACAAAACAATAAAATTATTTTTGGAGAGAAAGTAGAAATTGCGGGAATAGTCAAAAAAGCGGAACAAAGATTGAACAACCAAAAAATAATTCTGGACGATATTCAAATTATCGCCAATCGCTACCCGTTATTTGAATACGGCGACAAAATTAAAGCCAAGGGAATGATCAAACAGCCGGAAGGCGAATGGGCGGGTTATTTTTCCAAAGAAGGCATAACGGGCCTTATGCAGTTTCCGGAAATAACTTTAATAGCCAAAAAAGCAGGGTCGCCGATTAGAGGCGCTCTCTACGGCATAAAATCGTTTTTTGAAACGAGTTATAAACAAGTGCTGCCTTTTGAGCAAGCGGCGTTTTTATCAGGATTAACGCTCGGCTCAACCGCTGAATTTTCCGATGAGTTGCGGGAAAAACTGCGTTTAACCGGCACTACGCATCTGGTCGCGCTTTCCGGTTACAATATTTCCATTATTGCCAAGGCGGCGGCGGTAATTTTAGGTTCTTGGTGGCTGACGCGCCGTTTTTCGTTTGTTTTGAGCGTTTTATTAATCCTGGGATTCGTGATTATGACCGGAGCGGAAGCGTCAGTTGTGCGCGCCGCGATTATGGCAATGGTGATGTTATTAGCGGATCGCGTCGGCAGACCGTATTATTTTCGTAATGCCGTTATGCTGGCGGCTTTGACGATGGTTTTAATCAATCCAAAAATTCTTGTCTTTGATATCGGTTTTCAATTATCGTTTGCCGCCCTTTTAGGAATTATTTATTTCAGACCTTTACTAAAAAAATTGCTTCGTTTTTCAGACAATCCCGGGTTTTTAAACTGGCGGGAACATTTTTTGACTACAACCGCGGCGCAATTTGCGGTTTTGCCACTTGTAATTTATTATTTTGATTACTTTTCGCCGTTAGCGATTTTAAGCAACATCTTAATTTTGGAATTTATTCCGATTACTATGTCGTTGGGGTTTTTTATCGGTTTCGCGTCGTTAATCGCTTATCCGCTCGCCTGGATTGTAAGTTTCCCGACCGGCATTTTTTTGATGTACGAATTGACAATAATTAATTTGTTCGCTTTTATAGCAAAATTGATATGATACCTAAAAATGACAGACAAAATTATTTATTGGCATTGGTTTTGCTTGCCGCCAACTTATTTATTTGGAATGCGATTTTATTTTGGAGCGCGTCCGATAATGTGGAATTATATTTTTTGGATGTCGGCCAGGGTGATGGCCAGTTAATAAGCCTTCCCGGGGATGTGCAAATCTTAATTGATGGCGGCCCGGGAATAAAAACTTTATCGGAAGTGAACAAGGCGTTGGGGCCGGCTGACCATTATATTGATCTTGTAATATTATCTCATCCTCAACTGGATCATTTTGGCGGACTGATAGATGTTTTTAAAAACTACAGCGTAGGCGCGTTTATTTTTAACGGCCAAAATGGGAAAGCGTTGGCTTATAAGGACTTAATAAAAGCCGTTGAAGAAAATGGCGCTTCCAGCGTTATTTTAGGAGAGGGGGATAGTATCAAATATAAAGATTATGTTTTGGAAATTCTTGCTCCTTCCAGTGAAGACTTAGCCATCAAGGAATCAAACGACGGTGGTTTGGTTATTATGTTCAAAGCGCCAAATTTCAAAGCGCTATATACG
>JBBTTV010000052.1:24212-26219 GCA_038064115.1 Patescibacteria group bacterium | reverse complement strand
TTCTCGGCTCTACGCGACTTTTTATGTTACTGACTTTGTTTATCATGTTGAATAAAATTAGTTGTCTCTAACGGGACGCGTTCCCATTATCTTAATAAAAAACTTTCCCGGTGTCTACCGGGAAAGTTTTTTATTATTCACTTACTGTAATTACTGCTGGGCTTGCTTGAGCATCGCGTTCAATTGTTTCTGAAGATCATCTAGTTGTTTCTTGAGCGCTTGATTCTGGGCTTCATCTGCTGACGGCGCGGCTGGAGATGGAGTCTGGGGCTGTGTTTTACCAAACACTTCCTGCAACTTTGCTCTCGTTGCCGGACCCACTAAACCATATCCCGCGTCACTCGCGGATTTAACCACTCCATATTTCATCTGGAATTTTTGAACGGCTTTTTCGGTTAAATTTCCAAAATAACCGCTAGCTGTTCCTTCCGGATAAATTTCTGAATCTGTCGCTAACAATTGTTGCAATCTCTTAACATCGTCATTGTTAACTCCTTTTTTAAGAGAAGTCGTGAAAACTGGCGAGACCGCCGCGGCAACTAGAGATGGTTGAGCAACCGCGGGAGCTGCCGGTATTCCTGCGACAAATACTTCCTGCAGTTTTGCCCGTGTTTTTGGCCCAACACGTCCATTGCCCAAATCAGAAGCATTAACGATCAAACCGTGTTTAAGCTGAAAACGACGAACAGCGGCTTGAGTAAGAGAACCGTAGTAACCTGACGTCAATCCTTCCGGGTATATCTCCGAATCAGTCGCGAGTAATTCTTGAAGACGTTTTACGTCATCGCTCCGCGCGCCCAAAGCAAAATCTTTGTCAAACACCGGAGAAATCGCGATTGCCGCTGGCGCAGACACCGGCGTGACGGCCGGAGCCGCTACAGCCACGGTAACAGGAGCTGGTTCGGATACCGGAGTAGACGGAACAGAAACTGGCGCCGGAGCTGGCGCGGAAACCGGAGTTGGTTCCACATATCCGCCACCGCCGCCAGATGTTCCTCCTGAAGAAACAGTACAAGTATCACTTCTCGGAGTTACTGTCACAACAGCCGCGCCAGAACTTGATAAGCCAAGAACTGACGAACTGGTGTTGCACGTAAAGTTTGAAGTCATATCCGGATCGCCGCCATAGTCAAACGTTCTTCTGTCAGCAGATGTAATATTTACTGCTGACCCCGATGCGAGCGTAAGCTCTAAATTCCCGGCATTCACCGTTAAAGATTCTACTAAACCGCCGGCTACGGTGAGATCTAGATTTGTCCCACCAACAGTTACGCGAAGCGTCGTACCGGTGCTCAACTGAACATCGGTACCAGCAGCCAAAACCTCAATCGGAGAAAATACCGAAAGCAATCCCAATAAAGACAGTAAGCTAAGTTTTAGCTTTAATAATTTCATAAGTATAAGTTTTTATTGAATAACTAAATTATTCCGTGGGGCACGTAATCACATCTACACTAAGCGTCCCGTTATTCGCGGCACCGCCCGCGACAATAGTTGCTTGTTTAACGCTAATTGCGGCGCAATCTTGTCCATCAGTTGTTCGTAAAATCAACATTGCCGCGCTTCCTCCAAGATACATGGTGGTAGACGCGGTAATAGAACCGGCTTGAATCGTCATTGTTTCGTCGTTGATAGAACCGAAGGTGGTTGTGCCAATCGCAATTCTATTACTCTTATCAACGATAAATGTGCCGGAGTCAATGTTGATGTGACTCAATGTTGATGTAGAAGCATTAGCGGTTGATGTGGCGACGAGATACGGAACAGTTAACTGGCCGTACACATAGGCATTACCGCTTAAAACTGATGTCCAACCCTCATTAACGCCAAATCTTGCGGTACCTGGAGTAGTCGTACCTACGCCGACAGGTCCTCCAAAACTGGAAGCCGTTGTAGAAGTAGATACTAAGTACGGAACAGTTAATTGGCCGTATACATAAGCGTTTCCGCTCAAAACTGATGTCCAACCCTCATTAACGCCAAATCTTGCGGTACCTGGAGTAGTCG
>JBBTTV010000052.1:21592-24112 GCA_038064115.1 Patescibacteria group bacterium | reverse complement strand
AAAACTGATGTCCAACCCTCATTAACGCCAAATCTTGCGGTACCTGGAGTAGTCGTACCTACGCCGACAGGTCCTCCAAAACTGGAAGCCGTTGTAGAAGTAGATACTAAGTAAGGAAGCTTGAGTTGACCGTAGATATACGCGTTTGAGCTAAGAATCGTCGGCATGCCCTCGGCTACGCTAAGACCGGCTCCCACCGTAGTTGTGCCAACGCCTACGCTGTCGGTGTCAATCAATGAAGCGCCGACGGCATAAAACGCGACTAACAAAACTGATAATACGACTGAAACGAAAAAAGTTAAAACGTGTCGCTTGTGCGACAAAATATAATTTCCCATTTTTATTAATTAATTGTAAATTTTTATTTAATTGATTTTGTTTGCCGACCTTTACCCCCGGTAATTGATACCGCGAGTATTACAAACTAAGTATACTACACTCGTATACTCCGAGAAAAAATGACTGTGGATAACTCAATTACTGCTTTAAACTTTCAAAAGTTTCAACAAAAACTTTCTCGTCTGGCTTTAATATTACCAGCTGTTCAAAAATCGCGTACGCATTGCGCGAATCGCCCATCGCGATATACATTCTGCCAATTCTAGCGAGACCTTGAATAAATTCACCGAAAGCCCACCCTTTTTCTTCCAGCCGCACGGCTAATCGTATTTGCTGCATGCGAGCTATGGACTCCATAACGACATCGCTACGACCGACAATCACCGCGACAACCGCTTTGTTCGCGAGCGCTTCTATATTAAACGGCTCTAAATTATACGCTTTTTCTAATAATTCCATGGCTTTTTCTATTTCTGATGTACGAAGATAATTATCGGCAAGCATATACAAAACTTGTTGTTTTGTCGGACTAAGCGTTAAGGCGACTTCAATATGGCCGCGGGCTTTGAGAATATACGACCGATCTACTTCCGTTGCCGCGTTGTATAACGCGCCCGCGAAAAGACGCATTCTTATATCATTAGGAAATCGCCTAAGATAATCTTCAACGCGAGGTTCGGTAAAATCTAAAAAGTCCTTTTTTATTTTTTGATTTACTGATTGATTCGCTAAAGTTGTAGCGATGCGCGTTAATTGCTCCAGCGCCTCCCTTTCACCAAACGTCTTATAGTCAAGCGTTTTTTGAAACATTGATTTGGTTTTATTAATTGGGTCCGTACTATCTACCGTGGCTTGAAGCGATGTAATAATTCCACGCGCGACTTTCATTGGCTTAATATTAATGAAATAACCGATAATTAACATTATTGCAAAAAGAACGGCAACAATAATAAGAGACGGGCGCACCCGTTGAATAACGGGAGATTTTTCGAACGCTTCATCCGCTGATTTATCCAAAAAACTTGCGTACCCCAAAAGAGCAAAAAACAATATATAAGTATTAAAATTATCAAACACAAATAGGTTTTGGAGAAAATACGCGAGCGGCGCCATTACTAACACAATCCCTTCTTTAGTATTAATTTTCTTTTTACGCCATGCGTTTATCACCAAAACGTACAGCGCGACAAACATGGACAGATACGCAATGAGCCCTAAAATACCGGCGTTAATCAGCCATTCAAAAATAATATTATGCGGCCTATCAAACCATGGCTCCTGGTCATACATTTTGGGATTAAAATATTTAGAAAATACCTGAATATAATTATCTTGTCCCCATCCTAATAACGGCCTTTCTTTAAATCCCGCCCAACTCATTTGCCAAATATAAACTCTGGCGCGAACAGTTCGTTCAACAAACGACAGATTGGCAAATCGCGACAAAACATCGCTTTCCTTAACAAGTTTCGTCTTTTTAATCAATAAAAATCCTAATGGAATAAGAATTAACAAAATTAAACCAACAATGGCAATTTTTTTGAATAATTTTTCTTTGGCGCCGTCGTCGCGAACCAAGAAAATATAAAGAAGCAGAAAAATAGGGATGCTTATCAATAACGCAATCGCTGCGCCCCTGCTTGCCGTAAAATATAAAATAATAAGATTGAAAATTAAAACTCCGGAATAAAAATATTTTTGCCAACGCTTAACCGCGTTAAAAAGCAAAACTAAAGCCAATCCGCCAATAAGCACGAGATACGCCGCGAGGTAAGTCGGGTTACCGATTGTGCCATCAAAACGCACTCCTCCGCCCTGAATGGCTTCTCTGAAGCCCAATACCTGTAAAACGGCATAGCTGCCTACCAATAAACCGGCAATAACAAATAGATTAAAAAATGTCAGCCAGTCTTTTTTGGTTTTGAAAACATTCGTGATGACCAAAAAATAAGCAAAAAGGTGAAGAATCATCAGATACCCTTCCATTCTTTCAAAACCGGACCAAAAACTGCCGTATGGATTAACGCCTTGTAGATTCGCGATGCCGACTATAATCGTAAAAATCGTTACCGCCCACAGCATTAAATTAGAACGGGGGCGATAGCGCTTATCAGCAACCATCAATCCAACCCATAACACCAGCGCGAGTTCAACGAGTATTCTAAATGCGAAATTTCTTCC
>JBBTTV010000052.1:0-21492 GCA_038064115.1 Patescibacteria group bacterium | reverse complement strand
CCAATTTGTTTGGCAAAAATCATAAAAGCCGATAAATCTTTCGGGAAACAATAACCGCCGAATCCTCTATAGCCGCCGTGTGTTACATCCAAATGAGAATCGCCAATCCGATGGTCTGCCGACATTCCTATGCGAATATTCTCGTAATCAGCCCCTATTTTTTCCGCTACTTTCGCAAGCGCGTTGGCCCAATTCACTTTTTGAGCAAAATAAACATTGCCGGCGTATTTTATTATTTCAGCTTCAGTAGCCGTAATGCGTATCGGCGTGTAAGTATTTAATCCCCATGGCGACATAAACGGGGCTTTCGGCAAAAGCGATAAAACCAAATGCGCCGCGTCTAAACTTTTTTCCGTAAAACCGACTATTTGCCTATCCGGCCTTAGCATATCTTCCCAAGCGCGGCTTTCGGTTAAAAATTCCGGATTAAATAAAAATTTATGCTGAAGATACTTCTTTTGCAACGATTCAGTTGTACCCGGAGGAATCGTTGATTTTAAAACAACTATCTTTTCTCCATGAATTTTCCCAACCGCGTCTTTTATAATAGAAACATCGCAAGAACCGTCTTTTAAATTTCGCGGCGTTGGCAAAATAACAAAAATAACATCCGCTTTATTCACATCGCCAACGCATTTTTTAATATCAATATCGTACAAAAATAAATCCTTTCCGGTTTTATAGTTCTTAATTTCCTCAAAATATTTTTTTACCTGTCCTCCAACCCATCCGACTCCTATAATGCCAATTTTTGGTTTATACATAATGTCCTTTCTATACTATCTAAAACTAAAACTCGGCACAATGAGTTTCTTATAGAAAAATCCCCCCAATGTTGGGGGGATTGAATTTTTTAATACTGAATAAAAAATATTTATCTATTTTTTTGCAAGTATCGCCGCTATGTATCTGATAACAGACATTTCGTTAGTAACTTGTTTGATTACTGGTTTGCCGTCCCGTTTATCATCGTTTACACAATTTTGTCCTTCTTGAACCATAATCGCCTTACATTGCCCGTAGGCCTTCGTTTGATTGATGTGGTTCAACCTATGAAGAAAACTCGTGTAAAAAACATAGGGGATGTTTTTTTCTTTTGCCTGCGCGACTAATGGTAAAATTCTTTCTTCAATTTTTTCACGCGGAATTGATATCAAAATAACATCTGGATTAAAAGCTACTAAAGCGGGAGGATACAATAAAGATTCTTTATCAGCAATTAAACAAACGTCGTTAGCATTGCCAAAGTTAACATCAAGCGCTTTTGCCGCAATACGAGACAATGATCTTACTTGCGCATCCCATCCAACCAGCAATAGCCGCATGCACACTCCTTTTAAAAAACACTGTCAAAGTACAATAAAACACATATTACCAAAAAATATCAAAATCGTCAACTGGAAAATATTGTAAATTTAAGCTCCTTCGTAACTGCCTCCGCGAATTAAAATATCAATCAAAGCGTTTTTATCGTCTACTACCGGAACAATATTAATAGCTGGATTATCAGAGAAAAATTTTTCAATATTATTTAATGTTTTCGCGTCCGTGCTTTGTATAGCAACAATATTATAATTCAACGCCTGACGTGCCGGTGTCTGCATAACAGCTCCTTTTAACAAAGCCCGCCTTATCATTCCGTCAGTAATAATGCCGACCACATGCCGCTCGTCATCAATTACTATCGCCGATCCCCTATGATTCGCGGTAATCGCCTCCATTACATCTTGCAGAGAGACCGATTCCCGCACGATATAATTAGATTTTTTTAAATCAATATTTTTTTTCATATAGTAATGTCTAAATACTCTCCTTTCGCAATTGAAGGATCCGACCTTGTGTCCGATTTCGAAGCGCGACGACGAAAGCGTAGTTGAGACTACCTTGAGGAGGAGCAACAAAGAAAGCGGCCAAGGTCGGGCCTCCTGGATAGGTAAGGAAATTTTGTTCATCCTCTGTGTTGCTCGGGCTTGGAGTATGCTTATACACCTGCGCCCTCGCGCCTTGGATTTGAAACAAAATTTCGCTTATCAATTGTGAAAAAGAGTATTTAGACATTACTAATAAGTTAATCGTTTTACCAATAATTTATTGTCTATTTTTATTTTTGCCAAAATATCCAAAATTCTCTTTGAAGATTTGCCGTCACCATATAAACTTACTGCCTTAGCGGCTTGTTTTTTAAATGACGGCGAAAATGCTTTTTGGATTGCTAATTTAATCTTAGCACTATCGTGGCTTACGTTAATTACATTCGCGCTGTGCATCCTTCCCATTTGACGATTACCGATATTCACCACTGGAAGTTTGAAAAGAGGCGCTTCAATTATTCCCGAGGATGAATTTCCAACCAGAACAGACACGTTTTTCATTAGACCCGCGTAGTCAGCGCGCGGCATATTTTCAAAAATTTTCATTTGAGGAATGCGATATTTAAAAACCACCGATCTCATAACTTTGCTGCCGGCGTCAGAATTATTCAAAACAACAATTGTTTGATATCCGATATCGGCAATGGCTTTCATTGTTTCAGTCATTTGCTTTTCGGCTTGATCAAATTCTTCAGTAATAGAATGCTGCACTAATAAAATGGCTAGTTTATTTTTTTTAATCCCGTATTTTTCCCGCACTTCCGCTTCTGAAAGAGCTGATCCGACCAATTCATCCAGTTGCGGCGCCCCCACGTTAAAAACTCTGAATGCTTCCTCGCCCATTTTTCGAACTCTTTGAGCGGCATCTTCGTTAGAGCACAAATGAATATGGGCCAGCTTGGTTATAGCGTGCCTTACCGCGCCGTCAATATTACCGGATAATTCACCGGCTTGAATGTGGGCAACTGGAATATACATATGAGCGCCCGCGATAGCTGCCATAAATTGTTCGCCGCGATCACCCGCGATTAAAATAAAATCCGGTTTTATTCTTTCAATAATCGTCGGCAATTCCATCATAAAAATGCCTAAAGATTTAGTCATAGTTAATCTGTTATACCCGTCCAGCGTATTATGGACAACTGCTCCGATCTTAATATTGTCTTTCTTTATCTCTTCAATACTTGAACCAAACGTATCTAACACATGCATGTTGCAAACCACCGCTTCATAATCAAAATCCTCAGTTTTTTCAATTTTTTTTATAATCGGCCTGAAATAACCGTATTCGCCCCGCGAACCGGCTATAATCAATATTTTTTTTGGGGTTTTGGAATTAATCATTTAGACAAAAAATGTTTTTAATTCTTGATGTCCTTCCATTGTAAAATTGTATTTTTCGGCAAATTACGCCTTGCTCTTTTTGACAAAAACTTGGAAGAATAATTCTTATCAAGATATTTTGCCGGTATGCCTTGGCCAGGGCGAGCGGGACGAACATCTTTTAATGTAATCTTATCGCCAGCGCTTATGTCACGGTCGGCAATCACGCTATGAAAAGCCCAAGCCCTGACTGCGCGCTCCGCTTTAGAGATTGTTTTTTTATTCCCTAACGCAACTTCTATTTTTCTAACGCCGTTCACCAAATCCTTCAACATATCCGGCTCTAAAGAAATAAAATGATCGGGGCCTTTTTGTTTGCGCGATAATGTAAAATGTTTTTCTATCGCTTTCGCTCCTAATGTTACCGCCGCGTACGCGGTATAATTATCCATCGTATGATCGGATTGGCCAACCCATACATTAAATTCTTTACGCATTTTTGGTATCAAACCGAGGTTCGCGTGACTATAGTCGTTAGGCGGATATTCCGAAGTGCAATTCATAAGCATAAAATTGGATTTTTCTTCTTTGTGCACTTTAACCGTTTCGGCAATTTCTTCCCACGTGCTCATTCCGGTAGAAATAATTACCGGCTTTCCTGTTTTCGCGGAAATTGTAGCCAGTTTTCTATGCATCGGCAAATTGGTTAATTCTCCGGAGCCGGTTTTAAAAGCTTTCACGCCAAGCTTATATAAAATATCAACCGCCGCCGGACAAAAGGGAGTGCAAAGATATTCTATGCCTAATTTCTCGCAATAATCCATCAGTACTTTGTGCGTGTTCGGCAAAAAAAGATTGCGCTTTAAAATATCGTAAAGCGGGCCGTCCCACATTTTAATAGATCCCGGGACCATTTCCACATCCGGCAAATGCAGCTGAAATTTCGCCACATCAGCGCCTGCTTTCTTTGCTTCTTGAATAAGCTTCTTGGCGGTTTGAACACTGCCATTGTGGGAATCTGCTATCTCCGCGATAACAACCGTCGGATTATCGCCTCCGATTTTCAGTTTTCCGAATTTTAATATTTTTTCTTTTGAGCCCATAAATTTTCTACGCGTATATTATGTATAACTACGGCTAAACTCGACCCGTTTCTGATGTTGAATCGAGTTAAAAACTATGTTTCCATTAGGCAATGGAGTACTTCACGGGCGATGAAATAAAAGCTCAAAAACAATCCGAAATCTCAAAACGCTACGAAGGCTACGTCGGAAGGAACATTAACGATTTTTTTGCGGTCAATTTGGTTGAAAAATATCATAATCGGGTTTTTGGAAATGCCAAAGAAAAAACAAAAATTTTGGATTACGGCACCGCAAGCGGAGTGTTCGCGACTCAATTGACTCAAAAAGGTTTTAAAAATATTTACGGCCTGGATCGAGCCGACTATGTTGATCGGGACAAAAAAAACACGTTTACCGAATTTAAATTAGCCGATATCAATACCGATACGCTCCCATGGCCCGATAATTCTTTTGATATTATTACCGCGTGGTGCGTTTTTCCTCATTTAGAAAATCCGCATCATGGCGTTCGTGAAACATTTAGAATTCTTAAGCCGGGGGGGTTATTTGTATTGAGTATTCCCCATCTTTTGTCGCGGGCTAGTGTCCAATATTTTTTGAAACACAAAGATTTCGCCAGATATCATCCGGAAAAAGATCACATAGCGGTATTTACTCCGGGCGTTTTTCAAATTGCTTTTCTAAAATACTTTGACGTAATTAACATGGAATATTTTATTGACCCTCGCAGTTTACGGGGACTTAAAGGGAAAATCCGGAAATTTATTCTTCGCGTTTCGGCAATTAATGCGCGTATTAAAAATTACTTTGAAAAACGCTGGGGATACAACCAGATTTGGATTTTGCGCAAAAAATAGAAATCCCCGATTGTTATCGGGGGTTTTGATTGTTATACCAACGTTGTATCGGTAATAGGGTCGTATTTTTTCAGATCTTTGACAACTTTCTTACCGATTACTTCTTCATATTTTTCTGAGGGTAACCCGCCCGCGTATTGTTGCGGACGCATCGCGTACAACATTTCGGCGGTAATTATCGTTCCTGCCGGAATATCTTGCCCCGCCATAAGCGATTTGCGGAATACCGGTCGAAATTTCGCTTCATCTTCTGTCATCACTTTCTGCTGCTCTTCACTTGCGCGTTTACCGTAATCACTATTTAAAATAGCTTCTCTTTTCGATGGATCGCGCTCTAGTTCCTGCACAGCGGCTACCAAAGATTTCATTTCTTCCGGCGTCATGGAAACTTTGTGGTCGGAACCCCATAACGAACGCGAAAAAGAAAAATGTTTTTCCAAAATTGTCGCGCCCATTGCCACTGCCGTTATATCCGGAGATATATCGCCAACAGAATGGTCCGAAAAACCAACGGGGATATTAAATTTATTTCTCAAAAATTTAATCGTTCCGAGGCGCAGCTCTTCCACCGGACATGGATATTTAGAAACACAATGTAACAAAGCCACGCGTGAATTTTTCTCGCGAAGATAATTCACAGCTTTTTCTACCTCTTCAAAAGTGCTTTGGCCGGAAGAAATAATAATCGGCTTGTCACTTCTGCGAACGTAATCCAATAGCGGAAAATCCATTACATCTCCGGATGCTATTTTCCATAAATTCACTCCGATTTCGTTTAAAGCTTTGGCCGCGCCACGGCTCATGGGAGTTGAAAAGAAAACAATTCCCCTTTCATCACAATACGCCTTAAGCGGTTTCCAAAATTCGTTCAATGGCGTCGCTTTGGTGTTGCGTGTTACCCAAGCATGGCGTTCGCCAAAAAAATGAGGGGCTATAATTTTTAAATTCAATTGCTCATCTTCCACGTTATGCGTCTGAAATTTCACTGCATCAGCGCCAGCCTTTACGACTGCATCAACAAGCTGTTTTGCGTTTTTAAGGTACTCTTCTGTCGTTCGCTCTTCTTCGGTTTGGATAAAATTCTTTCCGATTTCGGCAATGATAAAAACTCCATTTTGCAATTTTTCCCAGATCTGATTACTGTTCATCGTACGCCTCCTTCTCACTTATTTAAAACACTGCTGCCGTATTATAGGTAACGGGATTTTATACAATCCTCAACAAACAATTTGGCGCAATATTGATTGCCATCTAAAGTACCCCAACGATCAAAAATCTTCTGCCGAATTTTCGCCATGTTATTTTTAACCTCCTTTGCTTGTTTTAATAACTCATCCAAAGATTGGCCGCGATAAATAATGCCTATTCCCAGTTTTTCAATCGTAAGATTATTAAAATAAATTTCCGGATCATCAGCGGAATCGTATTCCGGAACTACAAGTGGCGTTCCGGCAAACAAAGACAACCAGACTGACCCCCAGCCAGATCTGGCAAATTGAAAAATGATATTTTTATTAGTAATAATTTCAGGCAACGCTTTTTCGCTGTTCGGAACAACGTTAGGATTATTGCTATAAATTTTTATGCTTAATTTTCCCGCTTGTTCGTATAATTTTTCCAATCCGGAAATTCCGCTCACGGTAATATAAATTCCTTTTTCAATGGAATCCATATTAATTTTCGGAAAAGAAGTTATCGGCGGAACTTCAATTTCAGAAGAATATCGCGGCGGACGATTTTCTAAATAAGCGGGAGTCGCCGGATAAGCAATGCAATGAATTTTTTGATTTTTTTCAATTTTATCCGCAACCTCTACCGCGGTTCCCAGCAAGTTTTTATTGAGAGTGATTTTATTTTCTGATGCAGCTTTTTGAAAAATCTCGCTTAAATAACCGAATGAAGTAAAATAAGACGGCGCGATGTTGTAACTGATACGCGGCGAACGATTAAGTTCCACCACAATTTTATCTCCATAAGTTTTTAATAAATCATTACGCGCTTCCGCTGATACGGCGCTGGCATTTTTAACCCATTGTTCCAAATATTTTTCAAAACTTTCATCGCTGTAAAATACCTTCTTTAAAACGGCGCCAAGTTTATCGTCTAAAATTATTTCCGGAACATCGCCGAATTCTTCCCGCATAATCCGCTTTTGCTTTTCGCCATACACCCACGGCACAATAACGCCCAATTTGGACTTGCCCAGTCTTTCCAATTCATTATTGAAAGCAATGGCCAATTCTGTTGTACGCAAATAGGGCCCAGTGCCATATGCAAAATTAGTGACAATAAATTTATCGCTCATTATGCTAAGCGTTTAAAATATTTAATTGCGATATTCGAAACAAATTCTTGCGTCGCGCGCATTCCGTCAAATGTCGCTCCACCTATGTGCGGCACTATAATAAGATTTTTGTTTTTCTTGGCGTATTCAACCAAAGGATTGTTTTTAAGGTGGCCACCATCGCCTCGTTCATCCCACATTACGTCAATTGCCGCGCCGGCAATTTTTTTATTTTTAAGCGCTTTGAGAAGCGCGTTTTTTTCAATCAATTCACCGCGCGCAGTGTTAATTAAGAATGCCGACGGCTTCATCGCGGAAAGATGCTGATAGGTCACAAGATTATGCGTGTCATCCGTAAGAAGCACATGTAATGATAGAAAATCCGATTCTTTTAAAAGTTGCTGCAGCGAAACTTGATTCACTCCATTTTTAATCATCATGCTTTTTGAAACATAAGGATCGTAAGCGATTACTTTCATTCCAAACGCTCGCCCATAACGCGCCATAATGCGCCCAAGCCGCCCGAAACCGTATAATCCGAATGTTTTTTTGTATACCTGATGCCCTCGCCATTTTATTCTGTTCCAAACTCCATTTTTAACATCATCAAATGCCCATGGAATATTACGAACCAAAGCGAACAAAAGCCCCATCGCTTCTTCCGCAGTTGAAGGAATGTTCTTTAAAAATCCTTTTCGTCCGCGAAGAGAAATAACTTTAATGCCCTTTGCCTTCGCATATTTTATGTCCATATGATTAAAACCTGTCGCTGGCGAAACAATGGCTTTGAGATTGGGCATTGCGTCTATCCATTTTTTATCAATTTGATGCGACAACCCTACGACTAAAATATTCGCATCCTGCCGCGGCTTTGAATCAAAATATACCTGCCCAAGCGATTTATAATTCGCAATGGCTTTTTCTGAATAATCTTTTGATTCTGTTATTAAAGTTGTAAATTTCATAACCCAATACTAATTGCCGTTTGTTAATTTCCGCATGGCTTGTTCGGCTTCTTCCCAATCTTCCGGAACATTAATATCAACTACATATTTTTTATCAATATAATAAGGGGCTATATTATCTCCAAAAAAATTCGGCTCTTCTGAAGCAAAAAGCAATTCAGTTTTGAAAAGATAGATAGAACCCACGCTCCAATATGTTTTGGGCATATCTTGCCGGCGAGAAATACGCTCTTTCACATGCTTACCGTTAAATAACCTTAACATTCCTTTTTCATTAAGAACCATGGCCTTGTAAGGACTAAAATTTTCCGGTATTTCCGCGACGCTTAAAACCATATCCGCGCCCGTCTTCAAAATAAGATCGGCTGATTCCTGAATATGAAACGGTTGACGTAAAGGCGATGTCGGCTGCAACAGCGCGACATAATCCGGCAAATAATTTTCATTGTCTTTCAGCCACTGCACTGCGTGCTTTACTACCGCAGGGCTGGAAGCCGTATCCGATGCTAAATACGCCGGCCGAACAAATGGAATCTCACAATCATATTTCTTTGCAACTTCAATAATTTTTTCATCATCAGTAGACAAAATAAGACGGTCTAATATTCCGGATTTTCGCGCGGCTTCAATGGAATGCACGATTAACGGCTTGCCTAAGAGCGGTTTGATATTTTTACCTGGCACTCCTTTAGAACCGCCCCGAGCGGTAATGATTCCTAAAATTTTACGATTCTTGTACATTTTGTCTTTGTAATTTAATCAATGCTTCTTCAGCTTCTTCCCAATCTTGATGAGTATTAATATCTACCGCGTACTTTTTATCAAATACGTATGGCGCTACTTTTTCGCCGTAAAAATTAGGGTTTTTCTTATTAAAAATCAAGTGCGTTTTAAAAAGATACAACGCACCGTTGCTTGCGTGACATTGAGGAAGGTCTTGTCTCCGCACCGCTCGTTTATAAACCGGGTTGCCATCAAAAAGCTGTAATGTGCCGTCTTCCTTTATACGCATTACTTCGGTCGGGGTAAAATTGTCCGGAACTTCCGATACGCCCATCACGGAATCCGCGCCGGTTTTTTGAATTAATTCTACCGCCTCTTTCATATGAAACGGTTGACGTAAAGGCGATGTCGGCTGCAAAATCATTACATAATCCGGCTCGTATTTTTCGTTTTCCTTTAACCATTGCATAGCGTGTTGTATCACCGGCAGATGCGGGGTATCATCCCTTGCCAGTTCCTTCGGTCTCATAAACGGAACTTCGCAACCGTATTGCCTGGCTACTTCCGCGATTTTTTCATCTTCGGTAGATACAATCAAACGATCAAATACTCCAGAAGATTTTGCGGCTTCAATGGAATATGCAAGCAACGGCTTACCTAAAAGCGGTTTAATGTTTTTGCCGGGAAACCCCTTAGAGCCTCCTCTAGCGGTTATTATTCCTAAAATTTTGGAATTTTTACTCATTTATAATTTTTTATATTCTATACCTCGTACTTTTTGTATCTCCTCTTTTCCATAAAGGCCCCATGTATCAAATAAAAAGCACGGTTTGTTAGACAATGAAAGTAGCGCGCGGATATTTAGAGTTTCAAATGCCGGATTATTATTCATTATTATTACAGCATCGGCATCTTCAAATCCTTTTTTGAGATCAGAAATATATTTAACTTTGAGAGGGGTGATATCGGAACGCTTAACCACCGGATCATATCCATAAATATTTCTTACTTCTTTTTGAAGTTTTTTCACAAGCGGAATCGTCGTGGAGCCGCGCATATCGGAAGTTTCAGGGCGTCCCTTAAACGCAAATCCCAATATTAAAATTTTAGGATTTTTTATGGTTGCTTTATGATTTTTTATAAACTTCAATGTTTCATCAGCGACAAAATCCACCATCATATCGCTGACGGTTCTGGCGTGCTGCAAAAGCAACGGATTTAAATTTTTCGTTCTCGCGCTTGCAAGTAAAATGAACGGGTCTTTTTCCAAACAAGCGCCTCCCACTCCCGGGCTTGGCAATGGCACATTGCTTCTGGAATAGCCGCGATTCGCCGCCTCAATAACTCTGTGAGTGTCAATGCCAAAATGATGGCACATCAAAGAAAGTTCATTGGAAAACGCGAATGTTACATCCCTATAAGTGTTGTTAATTAATTTTGTCATTTCGGCTTCCTCCAAAGAATCTACCAATACCGTGGAATGGGTTATGTAATTAAACACCGATGCCGCGAGATTTGTACTGGACCGATTGATGCCTCCGATTACTTGAGGAAGTGTTCGTAATTCTTGCAACGCCTTGCCTTCTATCGTTCTTTCGGGAGCGAACGCGACGAAGAAATCGTGTCCCGCTTTTAAACCGGAAACTTTTTCCAGATTCGGCACCACAAAGTTTCTCGTTATTCCAATCGGCACCGTAGATCTTAAAATAATCGCATCTCCATTTTTTAATACTTTCCCTATCTGCTCTGTAGCTTGTTTAAGGTAGCTGGTATTCGGCTTATTGTCCTTTTGAAGCGGAGTGCCAACCGCGATAAAATAAATGTCGCAATTGTTTATTCCTCTAAAATTATCCGCTACTTGGAAATTTTTATTGATATTGTCTTTGAGTATTTCCTTCAATCCATTTTCAAAAAAATGCGGTTTCCCAGCTTTTAAAGACGCTTGCACTTCTTTATTGGCGTCAAAACCTCTCACTTGAAAGCCAAGATCCGCGAGAGTTAACGCAAGGGTAAGCCCCACGTATCCAAGGCCTACTACGCCGATTTGCTTAAACCGGACATCGCTGTGCTGCCATAAATCATAAAAAGATATTAAATCAATTACCTGTCTATCTTCGTTGACCACGATTATTTTATTAAGACGGTCTTTATAAAAATTTTCTTTTCTGATTTTTTCCACCGCCAAAGATAAAATTTCAGTACTGGTTTTGGGACCCTCAACAACAAACGGGTCCTTATTCATTATTTTAGAAATCGGGCTGTTCAAAGACACGCCGCGCGACAAAGCTCTTCTGATATCGCCGTCTGTCGCAACGCCTAATAACGTTTGATTTTTATCAACGATTAACACAATGCCTCCCGGCACCGATGTCTGGATCGGTCTGTTGGCAGATAAAAGTTTTAAAGCTGCTTTAACGCTCTCGGTAGGTTTTATAAAAATTTTTGATAAGTTTTTATTCGCCATAATAAAATTTATAAATCATTGAATTTTTTTTGACAATAAAGCGGCGTTTTTTGCAATATTTCCGCCACCTTCCGGCTTCCCTGCAGTTTATAATA
The DNA here is from genome assembly GCA_038064115.1 of Patescibacteria group bacterium. Taxonomy (GTDB): domain Bacteria; phylum Patescibacteriota; class Minisyncoccia; order UBA6257; family WO2-44-18; genus JBBTTV01. The sequence continues at coordinate 9,825 of JBBTTV010000052.1, read as the reverse complement.
TATATCCGAGCGCGGATATTTGCCGTGAACAAGCTGTGCTTTGATTGCTTTCTTTATTGCTTCATTATTGCACGCGGCATCAACGACATTCTGTCCGCGCAAGCGGCCTTGTTGCCGCGTTCCTATATTTATCACCGGCGTGCCCAGATAAGAAGATTCTTTGATGCCCGCTGAAGAATTTCCAACCAGCGCGCTTGATTGTTTCAAAAGGGCGATAAAATCGTCCGGTAAAAGATCCGTCACAAAACGAATTTTATTATTTTTAAGCTTCCCATGTTCTCTGTACATTCTAATCGCTTTCGCGACATCATTCGTTCCCGCGTCGCTATTAGGCCAAAACCAAACCGCCGGAATGTTTAGTTCATCAATCGTTTTTAGCACAGTCTCGCTATTTTTACGATTATTTTTTTCCGTAGTTACTGGATGATACAACGCCATAATAAATGGCTTATTAATATCAATTTCGTATCCTGTTCCAACGCTATTTATAAATTTATTATCTATTTTTTTATTTACTAGCGACGCGGCCTCAACGTCAAGCGATCCTACATTGAAAACTCTTCTAGGATTTTCGCCCATCTGAATAACCCTGCGGCGCGAATCTTCGTTGGAAACAAAATGTATGTGCGATAATTTCGTAATCGCGTGACGCACGCTTTCGTCAATTGTTCCGCTAACATCGCCGCCTTCAATGTGAGCAATTGTTTTATTTAAATACGCGGCTACCATGGCAATCGCAAGCTGTTCAAAACGATCGCCGCGAATCAATACAATATCCGGATTCAATTTGTGCAACGAATTGGAAAATTCCAACGCGGTAAGCCCCGCGGTTTTTGCCATCGCGATGTGGCTTCCTCCATCTACTACATTGAACAGCGTGTCATTAATAGTGAACCCGTCCGCTTGTATGGCGGGAATAAATCTTTCTCCGTACTTGTCCAACAACACGGATCCCCCGACGATTAACTGCAAATCAATCTTGGGATTATTACGAAATTTATTAAGAAGGTTTTTTTGGCGCGCGTAATGAACCCTGCTTGTAATTGGAAAACATATGGAACGTTTTCTTTTTGCTTGGGATAAGCTCATTTATTAGTAAAACTGGCTTAAAAAGAAGTTGGTTACTACAAGTTGTAAGGCTAATTAAAAAGCCTTCTTTTAAAAGAAGGCTTTTGAAAATATTTAATTAATATCCTGAACAGCCATTGCAAGGATAACAAGAATTTTTTTTGCCGCTCATGTGAGCAATTCTTAGCTTCATCATTTTTAGACCATTCCATAAATCGGATAGAGATTCGTCTTGCGCGCTCCCAACTTGTAAATGGCTTAAATAATCGTTTTCGCAAGGATTGACCGCGCCATCAGACCATATATGAAAACTGGTAAAAAGTTCTTTGCATTTTTCTTCCGGACATATATTTTTTAGGGTACCATCTTGCTCATTTTGATAAATACTGCCTGATTGTTCACTTAGGGCAACTTTCGCTGAGAATTCATCCACTAACGACGCCCATAATTCACGCGCTTTATCCGGATTCTGGTCATTTCTGAATAACGTCATTGAAACTCTTGTCCTTACCGGAGAATCGGGAAATTCATCGTTGCGAATACGATTGAACATTTTAATGTTATTCACCACCTTATCAAAACTTGCTCCAATGCGGATTTTCTCAAATGTCTCTTTGTCTGCCGCGTCTACCGAAAATACAATAGTCAACGGGGTTTTCATAGAAAGCCATTCTCTTGCCATCTTCTCGGTCATTGTCATCGCATTAGTATTGAATTTGATGTCTAAAATCCCTTTTTCATGGCAATATTTGAGCATTTCTGAAAAACGAGGGTTGAGCGTCGGCTCGCCTCTTCCAGCGAATACCACAGCGCAACAATTGAGCGCAGATGCTTCATCTATGATCTTGGTGAACAAATCCCATTTCATATGTTTTGCCGATGATTCTTTAATCATGCTCTGAAGAGCGGAATCGGATTGATAGCACATTACGCACATCAGATTACAAGATAGAGCGGATTCCAAATACAATATCGGCGCGAAATTAAGCATTATTAAGTTATTCGCGTATGTCTTTAATTTGTAGCGATAAACCAGATAACGCATCGCGTTTTTCGGATTTAACTTCAAATGCCGCAATGCAACATCTAATTCGCTTATCGCAAGAGAAAATCCCGGCGTGTCACGCCCCGCTTCATCAGTATTAGAAAAATCATACGTCTGCAAATATGAAAAAACATGCAATAAAATCGCGGAGTCAGGATTTCGACTCGCTTCTAATAATTCTTGTTGAATCGCATCAATAAGCTCGCCAACGGTTTTCGCGTTAACACGGGTCGCGTAACGGTTTACGCGGTGATGCTCGCCTCCGTTTTCTTTGGTCCAATTATAAATTTCTTCGCTGCGCCGATCGTGTTCGGAAAGAGCGCGTTCGCGCAATTCTTTGATATTCTGTTTATTTTCTTCCAATGCATGGCTCCTTTCAAAAAGCTAAGCATATATTATCCGAAGTTACCGATATCGTCAATCTGACAATGTTATTGCTAATGTTTGAAAAAATCATCATACTCGCCAGCCGAAAGCAATAGATCGCTATCATCAAGAGAAGTTTTCTGGCTATTGTAAATTACTCCGTATTGAAAACCAAGGTCTTTCAAAATACACGTTGTATCGCGTCCGCAATCTCCAAAAGGATAAGAAAACGCTTCTACTGTGCCATTTATTATGTTCTCAATAATATTTTTTGACTTTTCTATATCTTCTTTTTGTTCTGCCAAATTTAAAGATTTTAAAGAAGTATGGTGATAACTGTGAACGCCTATGCCCATTCCCGCCTGACGCATTTCTTTTAAATGCTCGGGCTGTAAGAAAAAATTTTTACAAAATTCTTTTTCATCCTTTACTATTGCACTGAACAATAAGTCCGCGAATTTTTCTTTTACGTTCAGCGGCAACTCGGATATAATCTGCTTTAAATTTGCCGTGATAATATCATCTTTAAGCCTGAATTTCTCATTAATTCTGCGCGTAGTTGGTACTTTAAAATTCGGGAACGCATCGCCGAATTTTTCTTTTAAATATTGTTCTAAATACTCCACTATTATTTCACTTTTTATTTTTGAAAAGACTATATGCATTTTGATTGTCACCGGAGCTTTGCCGTCAAAAACTGACGCGATAGGAAAAAAATACGCCGGAATATTACGCGACACTAATTCCGGAAAAACGCTTTCATAGTGGTCTATAACGCCATCGTCAAAAATAATACTGCAATATTTTTCAATATCTTTCTTTTCATTTTTATATCTGGCTAGTTCTTCAAGACGAACAATCTGATATTGATTCTGAAAAAAATCTAAATGTTTTTTAAATTCAGCAATATTATATCCAGGCAATTTGAACGCGCTTTTTTTATCGTTTCTTACGTAATGATAATCTATAATGGGCATAATTTATTCAATATAACATATAACTAATTTTCAAAAATCTTTGTTACACAACAAAAAAACGTCCGCTTAAGCGGACGTTTGATTCAAAAATAACTGTAATATTTCGCGAGGTCTTCGGGCATGTCTTTTAATGAACTCTGATAACACGCTTCTAGAACGACCATTACCGCCAATCCTTCACGATAGCCTGTTTCAATTTGTTTTCCATTCAAAATAGCGTCAAAAAATTCATTCAGCTCTTCCTGCATAGTATCAACCTGAAGGATGGAAATGCGTTGTTTTTGCGAAGGAACTTTATTTATATCCCGGCCTGTACGCAATTCAATCTCATTTCTGTCTATATAAATAACTCCTTCAATTCCGGAAATAATGCAACGCTTTTCGCTTGGGACATTATAATTTGACTGAAGAAGCACCGTCGCGTCGCTATCCATTAATTTCATTAACGCCGCGCTACAATCGGGGGCTTCCATTCTGCCGGATATGTTCTGAATCCGAGCATAAACTGACTTTATTCTTCCAAACAAGTAATGAATCGTATCAATTGCATGGCTTCCCAACGTAACCAGCGGCCCCTCTCTGTGTCTTGCTAAATAATATCGCCAATTATCCGGGCCAATCGTATAAGCTCCGCTGTGGGAAAAATTAAAACTCACATCTACCACTGAACCAATCGCTTTTTTATCAAGCAGTTCTTTTGCTTTCCTAAAACACGCTTCGCGCCGCTGATTATGACCGACCATAAAAACTTTCTTGAACGACCGCATACTATCATGCAACGCCTCTGCCTCTTTTAAAAAGGCGGTAATCGGCTTTTCAACAAAAATGTGATGTTTTCCTTCGCGCACAAGCGTATTCAAGAGCTTCGCGTGCTGATCGTGGGGAGTGGCAATTATAAACGCGTCCACTTCCGGATCTTGTAATATTCCTTTCAAATCACAACTTCCTAATTCTCCGTATAAACGAGCTTTTTCTTGTTCTGGATGGTATATGTATTTCACCTGACAATGCGGAATCTTGCCAAGGCAATCATTCAGCCTTTTCCCAAAATTACCATAGCCAGCAAGGCATATTTTTATTATTTTTTTTTCCATTTTAGTGCCCCGAACATCCATTGCAAGGATAATAATTATTTTTATTTCCGTTCATGTGGGCAATTCTTAACTTCATCATTCGCGGACCATTCCATAAATCGCGTAGCGATTCGGAATACGCACTGCCTATTTGGAGATGGCTTAAGTAATCGCTTTCGCAAGGATTAACTGTACCGTCCGCCCAAACATAAAATCTGGTAAACGGCGCTCTGCATATTTTCCCCGGGCAAACATTCTTGGGCCCGTCTTGATATACATTACCCGCTTGTTCGCAATTGGCATTTCTAGCTGAAAATTCATCTACCAGCGGCGCCCAAAAATCTTGAGCTTGCTTAACGTCCTGCTTATCATGAAACATAACCATATGGATTCTGGTCCGAACAGGAGAATCGGGAAATTCATCGTTGCGAATACGATTGAACATTTTAATGTTATTCACCACCTTATCAAAACTTGCTCCAATGCGGATTTTCTCAAATGTCTCTTTGTCTGCCGCGTCTACCGAAAATACAATAGTCAACGGGGTTTTCATAGAAAGCCATTCTCTTGCCATCTTCTCGGTCATTGTCATCGCATTAGTATTGAATTTGATGTCTAAAATCCCTTTTTCATGGCAATATTTGAGCATTTCTGAAAAACGAGGGTTGAGCGTCGGCTCGCCTCTTCCAGCGAATACCACAGCGCAACAATTGAGCGCAGATGCTTCATCTATGATCTTGGTGAATAAATCCCATTTCATATGTTTTGCCGATGATTCTTTAATCATGCTCTGAAGAACGGAATCGGATTGATAGCACATTGTGCACATTAAATTGCAACGTAAGGAGGATTCTAAATGCAATACAGGCGCGAAATCTGGTAAAAAGAAATTGTTAGCCCATTTTTTAAGCTTGTAACGGTATGTCAGATATTTCAACGCATTCTTCAAATTCAATTTCAGATGCTGAAGAGCAACATCAAGCTCGCTGACCGCTAAAGTAAAATCTCCCGTTTCATAGCCCGCTTCGTCGCTCGCGGTAAAATCATATTTTTGCAAATATGACATTACATTCAGGAGAATCGCCGAATCGACAACGCAATTTGTTTCTAATTCTTTCTTAATCGCATCAATAAGCATATCAACCGTTTGTTGATTAACGGCGCTGATATAACGATTCACATAGATATGAATTCCTCCATGACCCTGCACCCATTCCGCGATTTTTTTGGCGCGCCGATCGTGTTCAGACAAAGCATCTTTCCGTTTTACTTTTAATTCAGAACTGTTTTTTTCCGGCATTAGCTGTTTCCTTTCAAAAAAACTAACTAGATGTTAACAGGAAGAACCGCAAACGTCAACTTAAAATATAGTTGGCAATGCGCTCGCCTGTTTTGCCATCTAGTTTCCAGCATTGTTCTTCAACAAGACGCCTCCGCTCGTCTTGTTTGAACTGAGGGTTTTGCAAATATTTATTTATCCGATCAACAAGCTCTTGCCTGCTTTTGGGATAACATGCCGCGCCGCTTTTAACTACTCGGCCATAATGTTCGGTTTTATAAAAAAACGTCGGGGTTTTTGAAAGTAATTTTTTATCCTGCAATTCAAAATCAATATTAATCACCGGTTTATTGAAAACTGCCGCGTCAATGCTCATGCTGGAAGCGTAGCAAACGAATAAATCGGCGTTTGCTAAAGTATCGGTCAGTCCTTTAATATCTTCAAAGCTCATATCCCAGTTCACGCCGCGCTCGCGTGAAAAACGGATTCCCGGCGCATCATACTTCAAATCAGGGCGCTTCTTTAATTCTTCTTCGTTAATAAAATCATTTGGCTGAAAACGGACAAAAAGCTCTGCATTATTAATGCTTCCTTTTTGAGTTTCTTCTCGCAACATATCAATAATATCCCAGTCCGAATCGCTGAATGCTTTACCCATCGGCGCGTAAACAATAAATTTCTTTTTTGGATTTAATTTCTTATTTTGACAAAAAACTTCACGGCTTAACGGCCGATGATTAACGTGCCAATCATAATGCGGGATGCCCGCGACCACGATATCTCTTTCGTTCATGTCCGCGTAATCCATCGCCTCTTTTTTTACAATGTTATTGAATACTATTAGCTTATCAGGCAATAACCGCATGCTGTGCCTGGCGGTCAATTTATCCCACGAATTGATAAAACCAATGTTTTTAACGCCTCTTCTTTTTGCCTCCCGCAATAGATGAACTTGACTGTCATCAAAAAGATGCGCCAGAAAAACTTTTTCCGGTTTGTATTTTATAAAGTATGGCGCGAATGTCTCGTCTTTAACCAAAAGATAATCCAATGCTCTTATAATATTTCGCACCGCCCTGCGCGCAAAAAGCCAATTAAATAGTAACCCGGCGCTATATTTAAAATAATTTCCGTGAATTTCCAACGCCATTTGCCGGCGTAAATTGGTAGTCGCCGTGCGTAAAAGCAAAAACTGTAAATTGGAAAATGCCTTATCCAATCCTCGAATTTTTTTTGCCGGCACTGCTTCGTATATCACGCGAGGGTTAGAAAACTCCTTTTGATAATACGCAGCCCGCTCAGGAGAATCAACAAAAAATACAATACGCACGTCTGGATTTTTAATCAATGTCTTATAAATATCCGTGCGTAAAATATTTTTTGCTTCAACGCCCTGAAAAAGAGTTATAAAAATTGTTTTCATCCCGTTAAAGACGGGTCGTCTTTAGACGACCGTAAATCAGCCGCTTTAACGGCTCTATGCGACTTTTTGTATTTCTAATTTTATATATCATCTTTGATTAGTTTAGTTGTCTCTAACGGGATTTCATTTTAATTACTGATTTGGTTTAATAAAAATTCCCCGATTCTTTCTCCTGATTTGCCGTCCATTTTCCATGCCTGCAACTTCAAAAAATGCGCTCGTTCTTTTTGGTGCAAAAACGGATTTTGCAAATAAAGGTTGGTATATTTTATCAACTCTTCTTTGTTGCGGGTAAACGGGGCCCATTTTGTAAAAAGCATTTTTTGAGTATGGTCCCAATCTAAAAATCGCACCGCGCTTTTTAAATATGGGTTTTGTTTTAAGCCATCAAAGGCTATTCCGATAATCGGCTTATCAAACGCACAGGCATCAATATTCAAGCTAGAAGTGTAAGCAATAACTAAATCACTGTAATACAAAGAGTCCGCAAGATGAATCATTGCGTCGCGGTCTAATTCTTGATCCCGAGCCACGCCCTCCTTAAAAGATTGAGCAGGCTGCTCAAGGCGAAAATGATTATCCGGAACAAAATTACCTAACGGTATAGTATCATTCGGCGGGAACCTTACTAAAAACTGCAAATCAGGCGGAATTTCGCCATTATTTATCGCATCTTTTAAAATTTGTAAAATCTTCCAATCGGTATCAATAAATCTACTTCCCCATGGCGAAAAAAGCACAAGCCGTTTTTTAGGATTAAAGCCGGTCCGCTTAAAAAATTCCTCCCGATTACCGCGCGATTCATTTAAGTAATAATCAAATTGCGGCATTCCGGCGATTAAAATATTCTTCTTTTTTATATCTTCATATTTTAATGCTTCGTCGCGGATAACCTCATTATTAACAATAAGTTTATCGGGCTTCACGCGAAAAAGCCCTTTATTGGTAATATTATCCCACGAACGCACCATGCCTACCGTTTTAATTTTGCGATGCTTTGCTTCCGCCAAAAAATGCACGTCGTCTATATGGAAAATGTCCGGAGCAAAAATCAAATCAGGTTTATATTTGTCAAAATATGGCGCGAATTTATTTTTAGAAATAGTTAACTGGTCAAAAAATCTAACTGTTTTTTTGACCAACGAAAGCCAGCCAATCCAAGAAAAAAAATGGGACGCAAGATATGCAAAAATATTTTTATTTCTTAGAAAAATTTCCTTGCGGTGAATGGCCAACGTGCGCGTACGATTAAGCGACCTTCCTAAATAATTAAAAATAACATCTTGCGCTGTCACGCACTGGCTTTTAATGCCTTCTATAGTTACATTGCTGCCTTGAAAATGATTCAAAAAATAATCTTTTTTATAATCCGGACAAAAAATAATCACGCGCGTATCTGTCGTGCTTTTTAAAATACGAAATACATCTGTAAAAAGAATATTGCGGGTAGCAAACGGATTTAAGCTCGTAATAAATATGGTTCTCATTTATTTTTTCTCTAAAACAAAAAAATAATGGTAGTAATTGAGCGGCGGTCTGAATTTTTTAATTATTTTAAAATTTTTAGCCAAAATTTTATTAATTTTTCTGATGGTATATTTATAACAATCTATTTCCCAATAATGCTGGCCGGATGTTTTTATTCCGCCAAACCTCAAAGGAATTCTGATAAAAAAATCTAAAAATGATTTTTTAAATAAAGTTCTAATTAAAGGCAATTTCAAAATCAATTCAAAACCGCTGGAGCGGTACGGCAAAGAAATCAAGATATATTTTTTACTGACTCGTTTTAATTCTTCCAACGCTTTTTCAAAATCTTCAAACGGCAAATGTTCCAAAATTTCATAAGCTGCTACCGCGTCAAATTCATTGTCTTTAAACGGCAAATGGCGGACATCCGCCGTATAATCCGGTTTTAAAGATTCGTCGGCATCAACCGTAGTAACTTGCATGCCAATTTTCTTAATATGGTCGGAAAAAATTCCGCTTCCCTTACCTATTTCTAAAACCTTAGCTCCTGTTTCCGTAACAGTATCGGTCAATAAATCTATTTGATAAAAATAGGAAATAAAACGCTCAAGTGTGTCGTATTTTTTTCTAAAATAATGTTTTGTATCAACTTGTGGCATCGTAACAATTAAAACCCAATAATTCCCCTTGGGGTTTCCAATAAAAACAGCCACGCCATAACTTTCAATTTATTGATATGCCCCAATATAAATTATTATACCCATTATCAAAATCAGCGCCTTTTAGGAAGGGTATTGGTAATAGATTAAAAATGCGTTCCTAATCAAATACTTAAAATAGCTGCCTATTTAATTATGAATTATCCAATTTGCAGCTTCTAAAATATTAGCTGCAATAAAGTCTGATTTTATATCTCTTTTCTCCATTTTTGTAGCTTCGGTTTCTATAAGAATTGTTTTACAACCGGCATTTGTCCCCATATCAATATCACGCCAACGATCACCGACAACAAAAGATTTAGCTGGATCTACATAAAATTCTTGCATCGCCCGCTTGATCATGCCCCACTCAGGTTTTCTACAATCACAATCACCATCATTCCCGTGCGGACAAAAATATGCGGC
>JBBTTV010000051.1:0-4680 GCA_038064115.1 Patescibacteria group bacterium | reverse complement strand
AAAAGGAGTTGGTATAGGCCAACATCTGGAGCATACTTTGCCTTATTTTGACGCTGTCGCCCCGATGGTTTACCCGTCGCATTATTTTACCGGCTTTCAAGGATATCAAAAACCCGCAGAGCACCCTTATGAAGTGGTAAAATATTCAATGGATGAAGCGATTCGCCGGACAAAGCAATTTATGGTTTATGCTTCAACTACTCCAGTGACGGCAAAATTCCGTCCGTGGCTGCAGGATTTTGATTTAGGAGCGGACTATGGCGCAAAAGAAATTAAAAGCCAGATTCGGGCGTGGAATGACGCGGCAATAAACAATCCTGAACTAAATGAAGGGTGGATGTTGTGGAATGCTAGCAATATTTATACTAAAGACGCTTTAATGCCGGAGAGTAATCGCGAATAATGCGAATAACGGCAAATAACACGAATAATAAAAAGAAATTTTAGAATATGAATTACACTATAAAAACAGAATTATTCAGCGGCCCGTTGGAAAAACTGCTGGAGCTTATAGAAGAAAAAAAAATGGAAATCACCGCGATGAATTTGGCGGAAGTAACCGGCGATTTTTTGAATTATCTTAAAAATATCCAAGAAAAAACCGAACCTGGAATTTTAGCCGATTTTGTGGTTGTCGCTTCAAAATTAATTCTCATAAAATCAAAAGCACTGCTTCCGAATTTAGAACTAACCAAAGACGAGGAAACGGAAATAAAAGACCTGGAGGCGCGATTAACAATTTACAATGAATTCCGAATCGCCGCCCAGCATATAAAAGAACTGGCGGAAAAAGGCGCGCGCTCTTATTCTAAACCATTGTTGGCGGCTTTGGAAAAACAAAGGGTGTTTTATCCGCCTCAAGAATTAAAATTAAGCGATTTAAGCCGCGCGGCACTGAACCTCGCCGATTTACTGAAAAAAATCGTGCCGGAACCGCAAAAAATAAAATCCGCCATAATTACGATTGAACAAAAAATAGAAGAATTGCTGCAACGTTTCCAAACCGCCGCGGAGCATAGTTTTAAAGAGGTTACGATGAGCCGCCCGAAAACAGAAATAGTGATATTTTTTCTGGCAATACTCCATTTACTGAAAGATAGAATCATAGATATTGAACAAAAAGGCCAATTTGAGGATATACTTATAAAACGAGGCGAACAACCCACGCAATAATAATCATGGAAGAGCAAATAAAAAAAATAATCAGTCAAATAGAGGCTTTACTGTTTTTATATGGCGAGCCGATGAATTATAAAAAAATTGCCAAAACTCTTGGAATTCCCGAAGGTGAAATTAAAACAGCGATAAGCGCGTTTTCTTCCGAGCTTGCGGCGGAAAACAGAGGGCTTTCGCTTATAATCAATCAAGATCAAGTTCAACTGGTAACCAAACCGGAATTCGGAAAATTATTGGAAGACATCGTCAAAGAAGAAGTTAACGAAACTCTGACTTCGGTGGCATTAGAAACACTGGCGATTGTCGCTTACAGCGGACCGATTTCCCGAGCGGAGATTGAATACATTCGCGGCGTTAATTCCACTTTTATGCTTAGAAATTTAATGATCCGCGGATTAGTAGACCGCCAACCGGATCCTAAACGAAGCAACGTATATTTATATCGTTCGAGTTTGGAATTGCTGAAATTTATAGGAATTTCCAAAACAGAAGATTTGCCGGAATATCAAAGGTTCAATGAATTGGTAAAAAAACTTTGGCATGAACAGCCGTCTTCTTAGTTTATTATTCGTTGCCACGCTGTCAGCCATCGTTTTAAGCACTAACGTGGAACAGGAAGAAATAATCACTCCTGCTTTTGATATTAAAATTGAAACTACCAGCGTGGTTGCTCAAACCACGGAAACAATTTTACCGACCGCGAACCAGCCGCGCCCTCTCATAACAGCCCGCGTCGCGGCTGTGAAAAAAATAAATTTTTCGAACATGATGTTTGAACTGAACTCAACAAAACAATGGCCGCTTGCTTCCGTTTCTAAATTAATGACAGCTATAATCGCGCTGGAAAAAATAGGCCCGAATGAAATAATTCCAATAAGCGCGGCTGCGGTTGCCACCGAAGGCCCGCAAGGAGGATTTTCCACGGGCGAATTATTTACGATAGGTGATTTGGTGAAAAGCATGATGGTTGTTTCCAGCAATGACGCTCCGGCGGCAATCGCCGAATTTTTTGGAAAGCAGGCATTTGTTAAAGCGATGAACGAAAAAGCCACGGAACTTCAAATGACGCATACCAGTTTTGTTGACCCGATAGGTTTTTCGCTTTCCAATCAATCAACAACAGCCGATTTGGAAAAATTAGTTTCTTACATTTATGTTTATTATCCGGAAATATTTTCTTACAGCCGGCAGAAAGAAATTGAAATTATTGATTTGAAATCTACAATTAAAAGAAGGCTGTTTAATATCAATGTCTTCGCCGGTGAAAAAGAATTTTTAGGAGGAAAAACGGGATATACTGACGAAGCAAGCGGAAATCTTGTTTCGTTGTTCTGGCTGGACGGCCAACCGTTATTTATAGCCGTTTTTGGTTCGGAAAATCGGTTCGGAGACACAAAAATTTTATACGATTGGGCAAAAAATAATAAATAATAAAAAATGGAGATACTGCAAGTAATAAGAATTTTAGGACTTTCCTTGATAGCGTTTTTAGCCGCTTTGGGAATCACGCCGCTTGTGGGCAAGTTTTTGTATAGGATAAAAGCGGCTAAACAAATCAGAACCAGCGAATCGGCGCCGGTTTTTTCCAGTTTGCACAAAAAAAAAGAGGGCACTCCGACAATGGGAGGCATTATTATTTGGGCAACCGTTCTCGGACTGGCGTTGATTTTTTGGTTTATGGGAACGGTTTTTGACGGCGCGTGGAGTTATATGAATTTTGTTGACCGAGCGCAAACTTATCTGCCTATCGCCGCTATGCTGATCGCCGCTTTACTTGGATTAGCGGATGATCTTTTGGGTGTTTCAAAAATCGGTCCGAACGGCGGAGGGTTAAAAGTCAGCCAAAAATTAGTTTTATACACTTTTTTGGCGTTATTAGGCGCTCTTTGGTTTTTTTATCGTTTGGATTGGGATGTTTTGTCGGTTCCGTTTTTAGGAAACATTCAGATAGGGTGGCTGTATATTCCGCTTTTTATGTTCACGATTATCGCCAGCGCGTTTTCCGCCAACGAAACCGACGGATTGGACGGTCTTTTGGGAGGGGTGATGCTTTTTGCTTTTATTGCTTTGACTGTCGTCGCTTTTGTTCTCGGGCGTTTTCAATTAGCCGCTTTCGGCGGAGTGACTATAGGCGCGCTGTTGGCGTTTCTTTGGTATAATATTTATCCGGCGCGATTTTTTATGGGCGACACTGGTTCAATGGCGCTGGGCATTACTATGGGCGTTATCGCTATACTTACCAACACAACCCTTCTTCTTCCGTTTTTCGCTTTTATTTTAGTGGTGGAATCGTTATCTGTCATCATACAGCTCACGAGCAAAAAATTCCGAAAAGGCAAAAAAGTTTTTCTTTCTACGCCGATTCACCATCATTTTGAAGCGCTCGGCTGGCATGAATCCAAAGTAACGATGCGTTTTTGGATTATTTCGGCGATTTTTGCCGCCCTCGGCCTTGTCATATTCTTCTTGAATAAGTTTATTTAATTCAAAAAATTCGGCGAAGTTTTTGTGTTATAATAAAAGAAGGTGATTTAGATATTATTTTAAAATGATCCTTATTAAATCCGCTCAAATTATTGATGGCGCCGGCAAACCGCCGTATAAAGCCGATGTTCTTATTAAAGACGATAAAATTTCCGCGATAGGCAATTACGCCACCAAAAAAGCGGAAGTTATCATTGACGGTTTGGGGTATTATTTGACTCCGGGATTTATTGATGTAAATACCGATGCCGATCATTATCTCTCGCTTTTCACCAATCCTTCGCAAAGCGATTTTATCAAACAAGGAGTAACGACAACGATTGGCGGACAATGCGGCTCGTCTTTGGCGCCGCTTCTTTACGGTTCTTTAGAGTCAATTCAAAAATGGACGGACATCAGACAAATCAATGTTGATTGGCACACGATGAAAGAATTTTTAAAAACGCTTGGGAGGACAAAAATAGGCGTTAATTTTGGTACTTTAATTGGCCATTCAACGATTCGCCGCGCCATTATCGGTGAAGAGCTGCGCGATTTAACCGATTCGGAGCTGAAAGTTTTTGAACACATAATTGAAAAAGCAATGGAGGAGGGGGCGTTAGGATTTTCTACGGGACTCGGGTACGCACATTCCCGTGCAACACCTTATCAGGAAATTCTGCAACTGGTTAAAATTGTCACAAAACACGGCGGCGTTTACGCGACTCACTTGAGAAATGAAGAAGAAAAAATAGCCGGCTCCGTAAAAGAGGCAATACGACTGGCACGAGAAACCGGCGTAAAAACTTTGATAAGCCATTTCCGCCCGCTAAATGGATTTGAAAAAAATTACGAAGAAGCTTTAGAAATAATTCAAAAAGAAACCGACGAATTGGATTTTCATTTTGACGGCTATCCTTTTGATGCCAGCGTCGTACCAATTTATACTTTACTGCCGAAATGGGCGCAAAGCGGCGGATTGCGCGATATGCTGGAAAATTTATCTTCCAACGAGACCCAAGAACGTCTGCTGAAAGAATT
>JBBTTV010000050.1:0-10803 GCA_038064115.1 Patescibacteria group bacterium | reverse complement strand
TATAAATTATCCAACGCCTTATTTACCATTTTATCCGCCTCCTTATTTTGTTCGCGCGGAATATGTTTAAACTCCACTTTTTTAAAATCCTGCTTTAAATTCCAAACTTCTATAAAAAGCGGCTGCATATTTTCGTCTAATACTTTGTACTCCCCTCTTAACTGCTTGAAAACAAGTTCGCTGTCTAAATTTACCAAAACTTCCGTTTCTTTTGCTTTGCTTTTCCCAAGCAAAGCTTTAGCTTTTTTAAGCGCGAAAATTACCGCTTTGTATTCAGCAACATTATTAGTGGCCTCCCCTATCGTTTCACCGTATTTTTTCCCGCCGACAACAACGCCGATAGCCGCCGGTCCGGGATTGCCTCTTGCTCCGCCGTCAGTATAAATAATTAGTTTTTTATCTCCGAATAAATTATCTTGCATGTTTCCAAGGCAGTTTTTTATTTATATTCAAGGAAAATCCAGACGCCGCTTTATGTCCGCCGCCGCCATGTTTTTTGGCAAGCTTAGAAACATCAACGGAACCGTCGGAACGAAGAGAGACTATTATTTTATCTTTGCGCTCGCTCCAAATAATAGCAATCGGCGGTAAAATTTTTATAAGTTCGTGGCCGATTTGCGAAGAAAAATGAGGTGAATTAACCGCTAGCGTTTTATAACCTTCAAATTCCACTAATTCCGCGTTCTGATTCACTATTTGCCGCACTAGTTTATTTTCATATTTAAAAATAATATTCCCGATTTCTACGCATTTTTTCCGAGTTTTTATATTTTCAATTTCAGCGGCTAATTTATTCCAAGTTTGGAAATTAAAATCAAAAAGGTCAAGATAGGCAAAAATCTCTTTCGTATTTTTTATTTTAAACTTCCACAAATCCATATCCTCAATATGCAGCAATAGTTTTGGAATCGGCTCATCAGAATGAAAATATTTCCAAGCCAAAACAGCGCCGGAATGATTATTGTCAAAAGAATAATTTTTAGTCATCCTTGTTGATTCATGGCCGCTGACATGATGGTCAATCCCTGTAACGTGTTTATTAACCGCCATTATTTTTTTCAACGATTCAGGTTTGTAACTAACATCTATCAAATAAATTTCTTTGTTTTTCAAGCCAGCAATCAATTCGCCGTTCGGCTGAATACCGATATATTCGGCTTTATCGCCAAATTTTTTCCATGCCGCCCAAGCGCCGCCAAAACCGTCCGAACAATCGGCGTGATAAATAATAACAACCGGTTTTGTGATTTTTCTGACTGATTTTCTATTGTCCACGAATTTAGTCATATTATTTTAAAGCTTCTATTCCCGGGAGTTTTTTCCCCGCTAAAAATTCTAACATTGCTCCCCCGCCGGTTGAAAGAAATCCGATTTTATTTTGTAATTTTAATTTCAAAATTAATTGAGTTGTTTCCCCGCCTCCAATTATGGAAAATGCCTCGCTCGCGGCAATAGCTTTAGCTATCGTGATTGAACCGCCGGCGAATTTTTTGTTTTCAAACCAGCCAACCGGCCCATTCCAGATAATTGTTCGCGCTTTTTTTATTTCTTCCCCATATTTTTGAGCCGTTAACGGCCCGATATCAAACGCCTTGCCATTTTCAAAAATCCAATCAATCGGCTTAAGGATTTTAGCGTCCGATAAAGATTCCAAAGCTGAAATTTTTGATGTAACACTGCTTCCCAGTAAAATTTTATCCGCTTTTTTTGATAAGTTTTTTATCGCCTCTATTTTATTTTCAACTTTCGCGCCGCCAAAAATAACGACTAATGGTTTAGCGGAATGGCTCATTGCTTTAGAAAGTGTTTGGGCTTCTTTTTCCAAAAGAAATCCCGCGTAAGACGGTAATAATTTCGGTAGTTGGGTGATTGAAGCGTTTTTGCGATGACTGACGGCAAAAGCGTCATTTACGTAAAAATCGCCGAGCCGCGCCAATTTTTTCGAAAAAATTGAATCATCTGCTTCTTCGCCCGGCCAAAAACGCAGATTTTCTATTAAATAAATTTTCCCCGGCGGCAATTTAGAGGGAATTTCTTTTAAAAATATGACTGTTTTTTTGAGATTTTTTTCCAAAAAAGGGATTACGAATTTTAGAGATAGCGCTCCGTCTCTTTTATCCGGACGGCCGCGATGGCTTAAAAATACTATTTTATTACCTCTTCTTAACAAGAATTTGATTGTTGGAAGAGAGTTTTTTAAACGCAAAGAATCTTTGACGTTTTCCACGTTAAAATCCACTCGCAATAGGCAGGTTTTGCCGGTAAATTCTCTGATTTTTAATTTGCTTAAAAAACGCATTCTAAAATTATAACACCTTAAATTAAAAACCCTCAAACATTAAGTTGAGGGTATAGTTCTAACATCCCGCTAAGGACTGCCGCTGCAATCGTTATTCCGTCTCCCTGTAAACCAGTTATCGGCACAATTATGTGCGGAATTTTTTCCGGAAGTTTGAATTTTTTGGATTTTTTCAGCAATTCTTTTTGCTTCTTGTCGTCAAAAATTCCACGGCGCATATAATTTCTTATAAGCACTTTTTCCGTGATTGGCGTTAACAGTAAAATAACCGCTGGAATTTCTTTCCGATACGCACGGAGAGCTTTTACTCCCTTAGGCGTTAAGGCAAAAATACCGCAAGCGTTTTTGAGAATGGTTTTTATGTTTTTTAAAGACGAACCATAATAATGTTCGAGATATTCGTCGTATTCAAAAAATTTGCCGTTTTTAATTCCTTTTTCAAACTCTTTTCTGGAAATAAAATCGTAAGAAAGATTATCGGCTTCGTTGCGCGGAGGCCGCGTAGTCGTAGTTTTCACCCTCTTCAGCATTCCTTTTGATATTTTCAGCAGATAATCAGACCAGTAAGTCTTCCCGATGGCGCTTGGCCCAACAAGAACAATTAATGCATTCTTTTCGTCTTTTTTCATTTATATCTCCTTTTAATTTTTAAAGAACATTAAAATTCTACTCTCCATTAAAGTTTTTTGCAAATTGCATTAGAATAAAGTTATGGCAGAAAAAAAATCGGAATCAATCGTGGTTTTAGGCGCCGGCTTTGGCGGTTTAAGGGCGGCTATTTCTATTGCTAAAAAAACAGGTAAAGAAGTAATTCTTATCGACCGCAACGATTACCAGACTTTTACCCCGACTTTATATGAAATTGCCGCTACATCTAAAGAAACCGCCAATTATCTTGATTTAAAAAAAATAGTAACTTTTCCGATTAGAGAATTAATCCGAAAATACCCGATTAAATTTATTCAAACCAACATTGAGGCGCTTGATTTAATAAACGGCGACATTCATTGTTCCGGAAATTTAAAATTAAAATTTGATTATCTTGTTTTGGCGCTAGGTTCGGAAACCAATTATTTTGATATTCCCGGCTTACGAGAAAATTCATTGCCGCTGAAAACTTTTATGGACGCGCTGGAAATCCGCAATCGCATTTTTAATGCCGTAAGCGAAGGAAAGAAAAATCTGAAAATAGTAATCGGTGGAGGAGGTTCTACCGGCGTTGAATTAGCCGGCGAGCTTCAGGAGTGGCTTTGCGAACTTAAAAAAGAAATTCAAAAATGCGATGCCAGTATAACCATTGTGGAAGGCGCGTCTTCCATACTGCCAGGTTTTGACGAAAGAATTGTAAAAAAAGCCTTAACGCGTTTAAGGAATTTAGGAATAAATATCATTAACAATGAAATTATAGAAAAAGTTATTTTAAGTGAAATGATGACAAAATCAGGCCGAAAAATATTTTATGATATTTTGATTTGGGCTGGCGGGGTTCAGGCATCCAATTTAATGCGGGCTCTTCCGTTAAAAAAAGAAGAGAAAAGACATCAAGTTGTCGTAGCCGGTAAAATGGAGTGCTTGCCAGAAACTCCCGATTTAAGATTGTACGGAAAAGTTTACGGACTGGGAGATTCTGTTTGTTTTTTTGACCCAATAACTGAAAAACCGGCGCCTAAAGTCGCGCGAGCGGCTTTATTACAAGCCGATGTTGTCGCTCATAATATAATTGAAGACTTAAAAGGCGGCGGAAAACACAAGGTTTACATACCGAAAGAATACCCTTATATGATTTCAGTCGGGGGGAAATTTGCCGTCGCTAAACTCGGTAGTTTGATAATCTCCGGATTTGCCGGATGGATTTTAAAAGGATTGGTTGAATTGAATTATATGATTTCCGTTATGGGGGTTTGGAAAGCGCTGAAAATTTGGTTAAAAGGCATTAAAATTTTTATCCAAAACGATCGGCTTGGATAAGCTTGCAATAAAAAATTTAAAGGACTACAATTATTTTAGTATTTTGACAGGCTTTTTTTCTTTAGGGGGCGCCTATGAAAAAGTCGTGGACAATGTGGATGCTTCTGGTCCTGAGCATTTTCTCAGTGACTTGCGTGAGTACTCCAGCAGACGAACAAAACGCGAATCCGCAAACAGGACTTCAAACGCAAACCCAGCTTTCCGAAGCGGAAAAAATTTACGAAGATTTTAAATTTGCTTCCGTTGACGTTACGACGATTATGATTACCGAGAAAGGCAAAGCTGTTACCGGCGGCGCAGGATGTTTTATTAATAAAGAAGGTCTTGTTATTACGGCTTGCCACGTTGTCAAAGAAAACGACGACGAGATTGCTACTATATTTGGCAAAATAAAAATCCTTTCTTATGAATATGAAGTTACTCTCAAGGAAAAAGGTAAAAAATATAAAGCTGAATTGGTTGGTTATAATTTTGAAAATGACGGCGCGTTGCTTCGCGTCAAAGGTATTAAACCAGAAGAATATACCGCCGCCAAACTTGGCGATTCGGATAAACTAAGAGTTGGTCAAAAAATATATGTTATTGGAATGCCTTACGGACTCAGTAATAGCATTACTGATGGCATTGTAAGCCAGCTTCATCGGCATATTGACACTTTTTATGTGGAAGACTGGATTCAAATTTCCGCTCCGGTTAATCCGGGAAATTCCGGCGGAGTCCTGGTGGATCAGGAAGGAAAAATTGTCGGGATCATCAATCTTAAAATAATGTCTGCCGATGGAATTGCTTTTTCTCTCCCAATTAATCTTCTTAATGTTCCGCAATTAATGGCGGGTGAAGTAAAAAGGGGTAAGCTGGGAATAGAATGTTTGGTTGATAATTTCCCCAGAATGGGATCTTATCAAAAACCGTCGCTCGAAGACTTAATCTATCTTCACGAACAAACCGGCATTAACGATGTTGAAATTCTGAACAGAATTTGCAAGGAAACCGAAAAACAATACGCGGTTGTCATGACTCTTGAAAAAGATTCTTCCGCGGATAGAGCGGGAATTAAAAAAGGCGATATTATTCTTAGCGTTGACAGAAAAACGATACGAAACGGCATGGAGTTAAGAATTGCTCTCTTAAATAAAAACGGGAAGACTTTGGAAATTAATTTAATGCGGGTTGAACGGCAAGACTCTACCAAAGAAGACTCCGAAGTAATTCTCAAGCCGATGACTGTTTCAATAGTTATTGGTGATAAAAAGAACGAAACGAAAAAGATTTTAGAATATTAAAAAATATCATTACCCCGACATAAGTCGGGGTTTTTATTATTTCATTTTAAAATAAAGAATATCTTGTTTCTTGCTGATTTTGGTTCCCTCGGACAGAGTTGCCTTTTAGCCAAAAAGAATCACTAGTTATTCTCAATAATAATCGGGGCGCGATCAAAGTCCTTTGCTAATAAATACCCCAAACCGAAGCTGGCGGCGCAAATTAACAGAATTAAAACGCATAAAATCGCTTTTTTCTTATTTTCTTGAAGCCAAAATCTAATTTTATTCATAATTGACATTGATGTTCCGAAGTGCTAAAATTGTAGCATACTTTTATGGCACATACTAAATCTGGAGGTTCAACTAAATTAGGCCGAGATTCTGCTAGTAAACGACTTGGCATCAAGGTTAATGATAGCCAATCTATTAAAATAGGCGAGATTATTGTTCGCCAAAGAGGAACAAAATATGTTCCCGGCAGAAATGTCAGCCGCGCCGGCGACGACACTTTATATGCCGCCGTAAACGGACACGTTAAGTTCGCCGCAAGTAAAAAAACTTGCTTTGACGGGAATACTCGCTACATCACGGTCGTTCACGTTGAA
This sequence comes from Patescibacteria group bacterium, assembly GCA_038064115.1. Lineage (GTDB taxonomy): Bacteria > Patescibacteriota > Minisyncoccia > UBA6257 > WO2-44-18 > JBBTTV01. Next base: position 4,666 of record JBBTTV010000050.1, on the reverse strand, counting down.
CCGATTAAATAGCTTTCAAAAGAACTTTTACTTGGCCGCGAAATCCGCGGCCAAAGTTTATTTCTACCAAATGCTCTCCTAAAATTTTTAGCGGTTGCGGCAAAATTATTTCTCCGTCAAATTCCGCCATTTGTTTAATGGCTTTTTTAATATCTTCTTTCGTAATTGACCCGAAAACCTCGTTTTTCTCCCCTACTTTCACTTTAAATTCCAAAACGATATTTTTAAATCGGTTAACGAGTTTTTTATAGCGTTCCAGCAAATTTTTTTCTTTTTCTTCAAATCCTTTGCGCGCGTGCTCGGCTTTTTCGGTCGCCGGAATAGCCAGCCTTTTCGCTATAAGAAAATTGCTGGCATAACCGTCAGAAACATCTTTAACGTCATATTTTTTCCCAAGACCGCACACATCTTGCAACAGCAAAACTTTCATAGGATTAATAAAATTATTTAGCTTTTAATTTAGAGATTTCTTCTCTTAAAACTTCTATCGCTTTATCTAATTGAGGGTCTTTATCAGCTTTAACGTCTTCTTCTTTAAGTTTAACTTCAATATCCGGAGTCAAGCCATTTTTTTCAATAACCGTTCCTTTCGGCAAAAGCCAATGAGCAACGGTAATTTTTAAGGACGACCCGTCTCTTAAATCCTGCAATTCTTGGACGGTTCCTTTGCCAAAAGTGGTTTCGCCTATCAGTTTAATTCCAAGGTGATCTCTTAGCGCTCCGGCAAGAATTTCCGATGCTGACGCGGAACCTTTATTGACTAAGATTACGGTCGGCGCGTTCTTCAACGCGGCATTGCCGTTAGCCCGAAAATCCCGTTTTTCACCGGAACGGAATTCTTCCGTAGTAACAACGGATCCTTTATCCACAAACCAACCCGCTAAATTCACAGCAACCTCTAAAAATCCTCCGGGATTGTTTCGTAAATCCAATATAATACCATCTGCTCCGTTAAGCGCGGCTTCAAGAACCGCGTTATGGAAAGAATAAACCGCTTTTTCATTAAAGCTGTATATTTTAATGTGCGCGATTTTTCCTTCCTTCATATCCCATTCTAATGTAGGGATTTGAATTATTTCGCGCACTATCGGGATTTCTTTTGGCTTGGTCCACCCGTTTCTAAGAATCGTCAAAACCACCTCCGCGCCCACAGGGCCTCGTATTTTTTTCACCGCTTCATTGACATCTGTTAAACCGGCGGTCGGTGTTCCGTTGATTGCTAAAATTTTATCGCCGCCTTTCAAACCGGCGCGTTCGGCTGGAGTGCTTTTTAGCGGGGCGACTATCACCAACTGTTCATTGCGAATGTCTATTTCGGCGCCGATGCCACCGAACTCCCCGCTTATATCTTCCACGAATTTCTTGGAATCAGACGGCGGAAAAAATACCGTATTCGGATCATCTAAAGAATCCACCACCCCGGAAATCGCCCCATAAACCATCTTTTGATTTTCAGTTTTTTCCCCATAAATGTGCTGATTTTTTAATTTATCCCAAACTTCCCAAAAAATACCAAAATCAATCGGCGGTTTTTCATCGGTAATATTAGTGATGCCACTGACATTAATCTCTTTCGGGTTATTAACCCCGCTCCAATACCCGATATAAAAAGCGCTTCCTGACGCAAGGACAACTATTCCGGCAAATAAAATAATTCTTTTTAAAGGCATTCTTGTATTATAGATTGAAAACTTATTTTTTCAATAATTCCTTAAAAACCGATGGCGGAACTTTAATCTGGCTTTTGGACGCCATTTCTTTTAATTTTTGTTTTCCTCTTTGTTGTTTTTTCCAAAGTTTCATTTTGCGGGTTCTGTCGCCGCCATAAAGATACCCGGTAACGTCTTTTTTCATCGCGGCAACGGTTTCTCTGGCAATAATTCGTCCGCCGACCATTGCCTGAATTGCTTGCACAAATTGCTGGCGCGGCAGTAATTTCTTCAGTTTTTCCACCATGAACCTCGCTTCTCGTTCAATGTCTTTTTTGGGCAAAATCCTGGTTAATCCCGGTAAAATCTGGTTTGCCACAAGAATTTCCAGTTTAACTACTTCCGTCCTTTCGTAACCGACAATCTCATAATTCAGCGACGCGAATCCCTCGGAAACTGATTTTAATTTATCGTCTAAGTCCAAAATTAAATCCGCTAAAGGCAATTTAGCGGTAATAATAATTTTTTCACCGAAATTGTCAGTCGTAATTTCTGAAAATCTAAATATTGATTTCAATTGTAAAATCGCTCCCAAATATCTTGAGGGAGCCAGTATTTCTAATTTTGTAATCGGCTCTTTTATTTCGGATGCGTCTGATGGAAAATCTTTCGGGTTTGTAATCGTCTTAAATTCGGAATCGCGCGGCAGTCTAACTACTTGTGGTGAGCCGCCGACTGGCGGACGAACCACTTGTGGTGAGCTCTGCCGAACCATGTACGCGACGCTTGGAAAGCTTTGAACCGTTGTAATTTTAAATTCTCTCGCGAGCCGTTCCGCTGTAATTTCAAAATGCAATCGCCCCAAAAATCCCCCTTTAAATCCCCTGCCTAAAACTTCGCTGAAATCCGGTTCAAAAACTAACGAAGCATCCGTAAGCCGAAGTTTGGAAAGCGCTTGTTTGAGATTGTCATACTCGCCGCCATCCTCCGGATAAAACGACACGAAAACCACCGGCTTTGGCTCTTTATAGCCCTGTAATGGTTCAATATCCGTAAAATTTGGCATATAAGAAGCTAAAGTATCGCCGATTTTCAGCAAATCGGGATTTTTAATTCCTGTCGCGATATACCCTATTTCTCCTGTTAATAATTTTTGTCCCGGTTTAAAGGTTGGGCTAAAATATCCTATTTCTTTGGTTTTCGCTTTGGTCTTGGTGGCAATCAGGCAAATATCGTCGTTAAGAGAAAATTGGCCGGAAATAACTCGAATAAACGCCAAAACGCCTTTGTGTTCATCATAAAAAGAATCAAAAATTAAAGCACGGCTGGCTTTATTCGGCTGTTCTTTTGGAGCTGGCACGTCTTGAATAATTCTTTTTAACAATTCCGAAACGCCCTCTCCTGTTTTTCCTGAAACTTTTAAAATTTCTTCCGAGGCAATACCTAAAAGCTGGCTCAATTCTTTAACGGCCGATTCAATTTGCTCGGCCAGCGCAACGTCAATTTTATTTACCGCTCCTATTATTTTAAGTCCGGTTTTTCGGGCGTTTTCAAAATTTGCCAAAGTTTGCGCCTGGATTCCCTGCGTCGCGTCAACTAAAAGTACGGCGCCCTCCACCGCCATTAGCGCGCGGGAAACTTCGTAGCCGAAATCAGAATGGCCGGGAGTATCTATTAAATTTAAAATGTGGTCCAAGTATATCATTCGCACCGGAGCCATTTTTATGGTTATCCCCCGTTCTCTTTCCAATTCCAGCTGGTCTAAATACTGCGGTTTCAATAATCGCTTTTCTATCGTGCCGGTTATTTCCAACAAACGATCGGCAAGCGTTGATTTGCCATGGTCAATGTGAGCTATAATGCAAAAATTGCGGATATTTTTAAGATTTAAAGCCATATTTAGATTATAATCTTAAGTAGTATATACTATAAGTAAGGTCTTTTAAAAGGCCTTTTGTTATGCAAGAAAACGATAAAACAGCCGGCGAAGTTAAATTAGCGCGCACTTTAGGGCTGGGATCCGTTATTTTGTTGGGAGTCGGCGCCCTTCTCGGGGGCGGTATTTTTACGCTATTGGGTCCGGCCGCCGGCATGGTGGGTCCGGGACTTTTTTTATCAATGTTGCTTGGCGCCGGTGTAGCGTTTTTAAATCTTCAAATGTACATCGCGCTTGGAACAACTTTTCCGGACGTTGGCGGCGGCTATATTTGGATTAAAAAAGGATTAGGGGATTTTCAAGGATTTTTAGCCGGGTGGATAAGTTGGTTTGCTCATTCAGCGGCAGCCGGCCTCTATGCCATAAGCTTCGGTTTTTACGCTTTTGAATTGTTAAAAATTGTTTTAGGAAACGATTTGGGATTAAATATTGGTTTTATCGGAAAAATATTTGGCGCGCTGGCAGTCGCGATTTTAGGTTATATAAACTGGAAGGGGGTAAAAACTACCGGAAAGACCAGTAATTTTATCGCTGTTTTTTTGGTGATCATTTTATTAATTTTTATTATATTTGGCGCAGTCAAAATTTTCAGTGAACCATCGGAATCTTTCAGCCAATTTTCACCGTTTTTGCCATCTGGAATTCTTGGTATTTTAGCGGCGGCGAGTTTTTTCTACATTGCTTTCGAAGGTTCGGAAATACAAGTACAAGCCGGGGAAGAAACTAAAAATCCGAAAAGAACCATAAAAATAGGGTTGTTTACTTCTTGGGCTATTGTCAGCGCTCTTTATTTCTTAATTTCTTTAATTATCATTGGAGCGACTCGTGATGGCGGCCCGATATCTCAAGTCCTTGCCCAATGGGGCGAGGGCGCGATTATAAAATCGGCCCAAGGGTTTCTGCCTTTTGGATATTTTATTATGGTTTTAGGCGGTTTATTGGCAAACCTTGCGGCGTTAAACGCCACTATTTATTCTTCTAGCCGCGTTTCTTTTGCCTTAGCGCGAGCTAACACCATCTGGTCACGATTGGCCAACATCCATTTTTCAAATCTTCCTCCGAACATTGCCGTAATCCCCTC
>JBBTTV010000049.1:0-2106 GCA_038064115.1 Patescibacteria group bacterium | reverse complement strand
TGTTTATTATTCTTGATACGGAAACAATACGAAATTACGCGTTAAAGCCGTTTCCCGTTGATGGGAAAAAAATATTCAAAAACGCATTACAATAAAATTACATGGGTCGCTAAAAGCGGCCCATTTTCATTTATAATATTGATTAAAGAATAAAAACACATTACTCTTAATGTAGTTTTGTTGATAGCTTAATAAGGAGAGTATCAATGGATGACAATCTGATTCCGCTTAATCCCGATGTCCAAGGAATAACAACAAGGAAGATGACGGAATATTTTCAAGAACGGATTAAAGGCCAAGACAGGGCTATCCGATATTTTTTAAAAAGATACGACCTTTATCAAGCGGGCTTGAATGATTCGAACCGTCCAATTTTGTCAGCTTTATTTTTGGGGCCGTCTGGCGTGGGAAAAACGCTGATGGTGGAAACCCTCGCTACTTATTTATTCGGGTCGCCGCATTCTATGACTAAAATTGCGTGCGCTGATTATCAGGAACCGCATAAAATTGCCGCTTTGATCGGGTCTCCGGCCGGTTATATCGGATTTTGGCAGCCGAATGATCCGCAAGATCGGGGAACAGAACCGATTCTTTCGCAGGGCAGGATTAACGATTACGATGTTCAATATCAGCTTCAAAAACGTTTGGGCAATAAAAAATCCGGAAATAATATTAGGACTTTGTTAGATAGACAAGCCCAACTGAAGGCGGCATTGAAGGATGCCCGTGACGATGAAGTGGATGTTAAAACCATCAATAATATTGCGGCGGAATTGGCCAAAGTTAAAAGGCAGATTGCGGTGGCGTGGTCTCAAGTCCAAGACGAACTCAATGAGCTTAAATTTCGTTCCGTTATTCTTTTTGACGAAATTGAAAAAGCCAATGAATCGGTTCGGAGAATTTTACTGGAAATTTTAGATAAAGGACGCACTACTTTGTCCAACGGAATGACGACTGACCTTACTCGTTCGTTTATTTTTATGACTTCCAATATTGGTTCTCGGGATATCGCGGATTTGTTGGATGGCAAAAGTGAAAATATGGGATTTATAAGAAAAGATAAATCTACAGGCAATGTAGATCAAGGAATTTATGAAACGGCCTTAGCCGCGGTGAAAAGAGAATTCGCGACGGAATTTATGGGGCGAATCAATCAGGTAGTGGTTTTCCGTCCGCTTTCTCCGGAAGTAATGAAAGATATTTTAGAGTTGCATCTTCAAAACCTGCATACCGTGTTGGCCAGCTCAAAGACACCGATTTTGATTAAGCCGGATGAAAAAGCAAAAGAATATCTTATCAAAAAAGCGACGAAGAATTCAGCTAAAGGCGCCAGAAACATTCGGGATATTTTGGATAAATACATCAAAGAATCCATTGCTGAATTAATAAATTGTTTCCGGATAACGAAAGGGGACATCGTTCATATTAAAGTAGGAACGAATGACAAGGCGAAAGATAAGCTGGTATTCTACAGAGAGCCGCGGCCGGACGAACTTCAAAAACTGGAAGCATCAGAAGATTCTGAAAATAATAAAACAGAACCAACCGAATAGGTTGGTTTTTTTATGTCTTACGAGGTTCCGCCTCGTAAGATAAGATTCTTATTCAGAAAAGGTGCGAGGGTTGACCCCGTTAGAGATAAGCCGCCCTAAGGTGGCTGCCGCCACTCCAAAGGAGGGCGGATCTCTTAACGGGGTTGACATAAATTTCTCGCCGCATATAATAGAATATACTGTACATTGAAAGCTTTATAGTTGTCCTAATTTATTCTGAGTATTCGCGAATAATGTTAATATTTTTAAAATATTCGCATTATTAGTGATTACTCTTTTTTTGAGGATTTGATCCTGGTCCAGGATGAACGCTGGCGGCGTGGATAAGGCATGCAAGTCGAGCGAATCAGTTTAAGATTACATCAAGAACTGGTTAGCGGCGAACGAGTTAGTAACACCTTGGTATGTACCCCAAAGCTTGGCATAGCTCACCGAAAGGTGAGGTAATTCCAAATGGTCTCTAGCCCGCAAGGGTTAGAGTAAAGATGCAAATCGCTTTGGGAGCGGCCTAGGTCCGATCAGCTAGTTGGTAGGGTAATGGCCTACCAAGGCT
>JBBTTV010000048.1:0-4777 GCA_038064115.1 Patescibacteria group bacterium | reverse complement strand
TACCAGTTCTTTTAAATGAAGTCATAAAAGTTTTAGACGCGAAAGAAGGAGAATTTTTCATTGATGGCACTTTTGGCGCCGGAGGTCATAGCGCGGCGATAAAAGAAAAAATTGGCGTTTCTGGAAAATTGTTAACGATTGATTGGGATAAGACCGGAGAAAATTTTGCTGATTTGCCGGAAATCTTAAAAAGGAAAAATTTACTGAAAGCCGATGGCCTTTTGCTGGATCTGGGATTTTCTTCCGAACAATTAAGTACTGGGCGGGGATTCAGCTTCCAGAAAAATGAACCATTGCTGATGACGTACGACATTAACGCAAAACCGGCAAAGGAAATTTTGAAAGAATTAAGCAAAGAAGAATTGGAACGGATAATCGGGGAATACAGTCAGGAAAGATTCGCGGAGAGGATTGCCGGAGAAATTAAGGCGCGAGAAAAGATAAAACCGATAGAAACCACCCAAGAATTAGTCGATGTGATTAAAAAAGCTGTTCCAAAAAATTACGAACGAGGCCGGATTCATCCGGCAACCAGAACTTTTATGGCATTAAGAATTTACGCGAATCGGGAACTGGAAAATTTGGAAGAAGTTTTAAAAAACATAGAAAATATTTTAAAGCCAGGAGGAAGAATCGCGATAATTTCTTTCCATTCACTGGAAGACGGATTGGTGAAAAACTATTTTAGAAAATACGCGACAGAAGGAAAAATGAAAATTTTAACGAAAAAACCGATTATCGCTAGCCGCGAAGAAATCGCAAACAACCCTCGTTCGCGGTCGGCAAAATTAAGAGCGGCGCAGATACTATAAAAAATGACAATTATTGAACCAAACAAAAACAGAATAAAGATTAATCTTTTATCGCTAATGCTAATAACGCTAACCATTGTTGGCGCGCTTTTCAGTGTTTATATTTACAACCAAATAGTCAGTTTGCGTTATCAATTCAGCAATTACGAAGAACAATTGAATGTTGCGCGCGTGGCAAACGCTGAATCCAAAGACAAGCTTTATAAAATTTTAAGCGGCCAAAATTCCGAAACTTTCGCCAGAACACAGGGGTTGATAAAAGACAATAAACCGGTATATTTGCAGGACAAATGGGAAGAGTTCGCATCGCGTTATTAATAAGCGGAGTATTTTTTGCCTATTTTGCGTTAGTTTTAAACATTTATAATTTACAACTAAAAAAGGGGCAATATTTCGCCGACCGAGCCGAGGCGCAATATCAGCGCGCCGGTTTTTTGGAGCCCAAACGTGGCAATATTTATTTTACGGATAAAAATAAAAATTTAATTCCTGCGGCAATCAATAAGTCGTATCCGGTTATTTTCGCGGTTCCAAAAAAAATTAAAAATCCGGAATCTGACGCGAAAATAATAAGCGATATTTTAGGACTGAACGAAGAAGCCGTTAAAAAATCATTTACGAAGCCCGATGATGAATATGAATTATTGGTTGCTAAGGCAAATAGCGAACAAGTTGCTAAAATAAAGGAATCCGGCATTAAAGGCATTTATGTTGACAGTGAAGATTTTCGATTTTATCCTTTTGAGAATTTAGCGGCGCATTTGCTTGGCTTTGTTTCTCCTTCTGATTCCGGCGATAAAATTGAAGGCCGTTATGGTTTGGAGGCTTATTTTGAAGAAGATTTGGCCGGTATCTCGGGTAAAATGGATGCTGAAAATTTGATTGATCCGATTAACGGCAAGGATTTGGTTTTGACAATAGATCGAAATATTCAGGGAAGGGCGGAAGAAATCCTCAAAAATTTGATAGAAAAATATGGAGCCGAAGGCGGCACGGTTATAGTTAATGAACCGCGAACCGGAAAAATTTTGGCGTTGGGAAATTATCAGAGCTTTGACCCGAATAATTATAAAGAATATAAAGTCGGTTTATTCTTAAATCCAGCCGTTCAGGCGCTTTATGAACCGGGTTCTGTATTTAAAGTTATTACGATGGCTGCCGGCATAGATAGCGGGAAAATTACTCCGGAAACAAAATATTACGACTCCGGTTCGGTGATATATAACGGCTACACAATTAAAAATTGGGATTTGAAGGCGCATGGCTGGATAACAATGACCGAAACCATAGAACAATCAATCAATACGGGAGCGGCATTCGCGGAGCGCCAAACTGGCCATGGAAATTTTTACGATTATTTATTGAATTTCGGTTTTAGCGATAAAACGGATATAAGTCTTCCCGGAGAATTGTTTGGCAATTTACGTAATCTAACCGGCAGCATTCGCGATATTAATTTCGCTACAGCTGCTTTTGGTCAAGGCGTTTCAGTCACACCGATACGGTTAATCAGCGCAATTTCGGCTATCGCCAATAGTGGTAATTTAATGAGACCATATCTTTTGGCCAGCGCGCAGCCGAAAATAGTGCGACGGGTTATTTCCGAAGATGCCGCGCGCCAAGTTTCCGAAATGATGGTTTCCGCGGTTAATAAAGCAGTCATCGCTCATATTAATGGATACAATATCGCCGGAAAAACCGGCACCGCGCAAGTTCCGGATTTAATAAACGGCGGATATACCAATCAAGTGATCAATACTTATGTCGGTTTCGCGCCGGCGTATAATCCGAAGTTCGCGATTTTATTTAAATTAAACAAGCCGAAAGGAGCGCCGCTTGCCGGGTTGACTGTTGTGCCGGCATTTCGCGAAATGGCGGAGTTTATTATAAACTACTACAATATACCTCCTGATAATTTAAAAGATGAATCCCGTTAGAGACAATTTGAATTTATTTAATATGATAAACAATATTAGTAATATAAAAAGTTGTGTAAGGTCGGAAAGGCGGCTAATTTACGGTCGTCTAAAGACGACCTGTCTCTAACGGGATGAAAATTAAAATAGTTAAAATTTTACAAGGCGTTTTAAAATTTTTGGCGACAACGACGCTTAAAAAATATCAGCCGGGAATCATTGGAGTTACCGGAAGCGTCGGAAAAACTTCCACCAAAGAAGCTATTACCGCGATTTTGCGGAATGTCCGGCGCGTAAGGGCGAGTAGCGGTAATTTTAACAATGAAATCGGAATGCCTTTGGCGATTTTAGGCGATTGGAACAAAATAGGCGGTTTCTTTTTTTGGTTAAAAGTATTTTTTGAAGCAATTTGGAATTTAATTTTTCCAATTAAATATCCGGAGCTTTTAATTTTGGAATACGGCGCCGATAAGCCGGGGGATATTAAATATTTAACCGAGATCGCTAAGCCGCAAATCGGCGTTGTGACGGCAATCGGTGATATTCCGGTGCATGTGGAATTTTACAGCGGCCCTGACGCCGTCGCCAAAGAAAAATCAAAACTGGTTGAGGTTTTGTCCGCGTTTGGCTTTGCTATTTTAAATTATGACGATGAAGCCGTTTTGGATATGAAAGATAGAACGCGTGCCCACGTCGTTACTTATGGGTTCGGAGAAGGCGCCCAGCTTCGCGTCACTAATTTTGAAAACAGGATGGAAAACGGGAAGCCGGCGGGAATCGCTTTTAAATTGGAATACGCGGGAAGTTTTGTTCCGGTTCGGCTGGACGGTTGTTTTGGAAAAGCGCAGGCATATGCTTCCGCGGCCGCCGCTTGCGCCGGTTTGACTTTCGGAATGAATTTAGTGAGAATTGCGGAGGCCCTTCAATTTTATCAGTCGCCATCCCATAGAATGAAGCTGATGCCCGGGGTAAAGGGATCATTTATTATAGACGATTCTTATAATGCTTCTCCGCTTTCAATGCATGAAGCAGTTGATACGGTCAGGCAATTAAAAGCCCAAAGGAAAATAGGGGTTTTGGGTGATATGTTGGAAATAGGCAAATATGCCATTGAGGCGCATGAATCAATTGGTCAGATTGCCGCGAAAGTTTTTGATATTTTAATCACGATAGGCCCGCGCTCGAAATTTATCGCCGAAGCGGCGAATAAGCGGGGTATGGCGAAAAAGAATATTTTTAGTTTTGACGAAGCCGATGAAGCGAAGTTGGAAGTGCAAAAATTAATCAAGAAAAAGGATTTAATTTTAGTAAAAGCGTCTCGCGCAATCGGGCTTGATAGGGTGGTGGAGGAAATAAGGCAAATGTAGGTCTTATCGTCTAGTCTGGCCTAGGACGTCGCCTTCTCAAGGCGAAAACTCGGGTTCAAATCCCGATGAGACCACCAACGGGAACTTTCAGAATTTTTTAAGGCGATCGCAACACCTTAATTTGTTATTAACAAAAGAAAGGTGTAATTTAAATTAGTACTTTTAAAACTTAAAACGGAGGTGTTGATTGTTCAGACGGCTGGAACGCTGGTTTCAAGATGAACCGATGGGAATTATAAAAACAAGCAAATATATTTGCTTGTTGACCATTATTAATTGCGCTTGGATTTTTTGTACTTTCTCTCTTTTAGATTATTGGGGAGTAATACCGCTATACACGGAAGAAACCGTTCCTACGCTCATTTCCGACATTCCATTTTTGCTGATGACGTTATTTTTTTACGCGTTGACAGAAGAATTAGTTTTCCGTTTTTTTCCGATTTCAGTTATGTCAATGGATCACAAACTTGCCCGCGGTTTCCTGATAACTATTTTTATTGCTGTTATTTTAGTAATTTCTCCAATCTTAGTATTAGCGCAAAATCTCATTATTCTATTGGCAGGCCCGTTACTCATTTTATCGTTAGTATTGCGCGATAGGTTAAAAGTTATTTTGGCGATTGTTTTAATGTCTTCGGTTTTATTCGCGTTTGTTCATGGTCCAGAATGGTGGTATCTCGTA
>JBBTTV010000047.1:0-1627 GCA_038064115.1 Patescibacteria group bacterium | reverse complement strand
ACAAAATTTCGCTTATCAATTGTGAAAAAGAGTATTTAGACATTACTATATTCTAACATATCAATGGCTAATCATCTAATTCTCTGGGGCTGATGGTCGTTTGAATATCGGTGGTAAAACCGGCAAGCCGAGGAGAACGAGAACCGACTTTCAAAATTATCGTAATACGTGTTTGCGGCGCGCCTGCCCCTACTCCGTTCAGTAAAAATTGTAAATTTTCTACTTTAACATTACTACCGGTAATCGGCTGTGATTTGCGCAAAATTGCGCCGTCGCTTAACGAATAAGATACTACTTCACCAAAGGCGCTTATAAAATTCAACGCCGAACCGCCGCCGGTAAAAGTACTACCCACCCTAATTTCCCGGGACATCTGCTCTATAACCAAGCTCGCGTTATCGTTAACCGCGAGAAGATCAACTAACGCTTTTTGTGTCCTTAAAGAATAAACGAAAATTCCGCTCGCAATGCTTATAACGATTACAAACAAACTCATTGCCACCAAAAGCTCTATCATTGTAAACCCCTTTTTTGATGAATTTTTGATAATTGTCATGGTATTAAAATCTCCAATTGAAAAAATGGTCTTCCAAATCTACAGAAAATTCCCCTCCGCCACGGGTTACCCAATCCACCCTTGAATTAACCCGCGCCTCTTCACTGCTTATGGGAACGATGGATATTTTTCGTTTAAATAACGTTGAATTCCCTGCGTTATAGTCGTATAAACCGCTTTCAGGGTGATAATAAAATGACCTATTTTGAAACGACTGAAGAGAAGCGCTGTTGTATTCCACTTCATAATCGCCACCGGCGCTTATTCCTTGATTCCACGGCGTTCCTGTATTCAAATAATTCGTATCAATGATATTTTTTACCACCTCTATTCCTTCGGCGGCTAAATACGTAGCTACATATCTTTCGCTCGCGACCCGCCTTAATCCCAAAGATTGCGACAACAAAGAAAAAACCCCCAATAATCCGACGACTATCAAACTAATTCCTATTAATGATTCAATTAATAATTGTCCTTTATTGTTTTTTATCATTGCGTTGATACTTGCCCTCCGGAACCGATAATAATAGCAACCGATGAAGCGCCGTCGCTTGTTATTAGCGTAATTCTAGCTTCTCCCGAAGCTGGCAAACTGTCAAAATAAATTTTTGGGTCTGGTGGCATAAAAAACACGTCGCTGATTGTCGCTTGGTCAAGATTTATTCCGTAATCCTCTAAATTCGTGGCTGGCTCAAATTCTTCTCCCGCGTCATAACGCCGATTATTAGCCCCGCAGGGATTATCGGGATCAACCCCCTTAATTTCTTTAAAAATAACATAATTGTTGTATGGCGCCGTTTCAAAATGAACGCCGTATCCGCAAACCTTTTCTTGAGTTTGAAAAGTTTGAATTGCCAGAGATTTAACCCGTAAAACTTCGCTTATTAATTTTGATTGTTCGCGAAATAACAAAATTTGTCCTTCGCCGCCGCGGCTATAAAGAATCAAAATACTGGTTAAAAAAGATAAAATCGTAAGAACGACTAAAACTTCTATAAGTGTAAATCCTTTTTGTCTCATCCCGTTAGAGACAGGAAGCGCTTTAATCTGTTTCTGAGATAGCGCTTACCC
>JBBTTV010000046.1:2154-5611 GCA_038064115.1 Patescibacteria group bacterium | reverse complement strand
ATCGTCTAATGGTAGGACACATGCCTCTGGAGCATGGTATCTTGGTTCGAATCCAGGTCCCGCAGCCTTGGAAAGAAACAATCGAAAAAAGAAAATCCCTTCGACATTGCGTCGAAGGGATTTTTTGTCAGCGCCACATTGAAGCTTTGCGTTTTACCATAATAACCTGCGTTTCTTCCGAAACTTGCTCGGTTTTCTGGAAAACAGCGTTCGCAATCAACGGCGCGTAATGCAGGAGGTAGCGATAGAACGCTTCCGGCCTTTCCGCGAGATTGTGATTGATTTTTCCGGCCTTCAATTTCAACGCGAGTTCACAACATATTTCGTAGAACTTCGCGCCGGTAATCGGGGTGGTCGCGTCAATCTTCCTTGCCAATAGCCTGCCGAAATCGCCAATTCCCGGAGGCAGATTTGGAACATACTGTTCCAAATGAGCCAGGATTTCCAACGACTTGAACGAAAGAAACGTCGGCATAATCCCCTCCTTTCATATCAAAAGAACTATGAATAGTATACCAAAATTAAGCTAAATTGTCAAGTACCTACGAATAGCCAAAACGCTGGAAGCTGTTCCTATAAAAATACCGAATAATAATTGGTATCCGAACAATCCCGCTATATTGCCGGTAAAATAAGCCGTTAAACTAAGCTCTGGCATCAACGCGCTGACATAAGGCGATGCCCAAATTATTAACGGCGCGGCAATAATTAAACTGACAATACCAGCTATCAATCCGTATAAAATCCCGTTAACGATATATGGGCCGTGAATAAATTTATTTGACGCGCCAACCAATCGCATAATCCCTATTTCTTCCCTGTTGGAATAAATCGCCAAACGAATGGTATTGAACGTAACCAATACCGCGGTAATGGCTAAAAACGCGGTTAAAACCAAGCCAAAATTTTGCAATGTTCCGACAACGGACGATAAACGTTCTATAGCGCCGCGATTCTGGTTATAAGTCACTTTTTCCACTATACCGGATAAATTTTCTCCTTCTAAAAACCCAGCGATTATAGCATAATACTCGGGGTCTTTCGCTTTAATGTTAAGCGACGCAAGAAGCGGATTGTCAGTTAATTCATCCAGAGCCTGACTGATGGTAGCATCATTTTTATGGCGAGATTTGAAAATATCCAGCGCTTTTGATTTGGAAATATACTCAACTTTTTTAACTTCGGAAAGGTCGGCTAAAGCTCCTTCTAGTTTTAAAATATCATCTTCTTTCGCTTCGTTTTTGAAATAAACCGCGATATCAATTTTATCATTGAGTACGGTAACAATCTGACCGGTAATGACATCAAAAATTATCAAAAAATGAAAAACTAATAGGGCTAAAATCATCACGACAACCGTCGCCAATGAAACCCAGCCGTTTCGCTGAAATGTTTGAAGTCCGTATTTAATAATTCTAGATAAGGTGGTTGTCATGCAATAACATATTTTCCTTTTTCTTCGTCTCTTATAATTCTTCCGTCTACCATGCTGACTACTCGCTTCCCTATCACGTTAACAATGTGGTCGTTATGAGTCGCCAAAATCACCGTTGTCCCAAGCGCGTTAATTTTTATCAATAATTTCATTATTTCATCAGTATTGATTTTATCCAAATTGCCGGTCGGTTCATCGGCAATCAACACCGAAGGATTATGAACCATGGCTCTGGCTATCGCCACTCTTTGTTTTTCTCCGCCGGAGAGTTCATGAGGAAAATTATGCTGATGGTCTTTTAGCCCTACTATATCCAAAACTTGCGGAACCAATTCTTCAATTTCCTCCTGCGGATGACCGTCAACTTCCAAAGCAAACGCGACATTCTCATAAGCGCTTTTTGTCGGCAAAAGCTTAAAATCCTGAAAAACAATTCCCATCTGCCTTCGTAAGCTTGGAAAATCTTTCGGATGCAATTTGTTCACTTCGTAAGAACCAAAAATCACGCGGCCCTTGGTCGGTTTTTCTTCTCCTATTAAAAGTTTTAACAAAGTGGATTTTCCGGCGCCTGATTTTCCAACGACAGAAACAAACTCCCCGGGCTTTATTTTTAAGTTAATCTCTTCCAATACCGTCCTGTTCCCTTCATAAATTTTGGAAACATTTTGAAATGCAATCATACTAAGATAATTCTAACTCACCCTCGATGAACTTGTCTAATTCCCCTTCTAAAACTTTATCCGGCTGAGAAGACTCAACTTTAGTGCGGTGGTCTTTGACCATTTTGTACGGATGCAAAACATAAGACCTTATTTGATTCCCCCACTCCGGCTTAACTTTTGTTCGCAATTCCGAAAGTTCGTTTTTTTGATGCAATTCCATAAGATGCAATAATTTGGATTTCAGCAATTTAAGCGCCACTTCTTTGTTTTGCGGCTGGGAGCGTTCCGATTGCGCCACGACGCTAAGACCGGTTGGAAGATGCACAACTCTTACCGCCGTTTCCCGCTTGTTCACATTTTGACCGCCCGGGCCGCTGGAACGAAAGGTTTCCACTCTTAAATCCTCCGGCGGAATGTTTAATTTAGCGTGTTCTATTTCCGGCATTATCGGAACTATTTCCACTAAAGCAAAAGATGTGTGGCGTAATTTTTTCGCTGAAAACGGTGAAATTCTGACCAAACGATGGACGCCCATTTCTTTTTTTAAAAATCCATAAACAAAATCTCCTCTGATTTCCATAGAGTGGTCATCTAAAATAATTATTTTCCAGCCACGTTTCTGGCAATATTTAAAATACATTCGGAAAAGCATATCCGCCCAATCTTTCGCGTCTTCGCCGCCAGCGCCGGCATAAACGCTCAAGTGCGCCGATCCTTTATCATATTTTCCAGTTAATGATTTTAACATATTTTTATCTTAAGTGCGTATCAATAATGTAAAGTATTGAATGTCAATAAATTATGGTTCAATAGATAATTTGCTTGCAATTTTATTAATTAGTTGTGCATAGGGATTATTGTTTTTCATAATACCGTTTTTAACGAACCCGATTGTTACCGAAGAAACTTTTAATAAATTACTGATTTTTTTATAACTAAGCCCTCTTTCCAATAAAGCCGCGATTGCCAGTCTTTTGGCAAGCATCAAACGTTCGGTTTGAGTAAAAAGACTGTCCATCAAACTTGTCACATCTTTCTTGTTATTCAAATCAGTTAATGCGCAAATTAGATTATTACTTAAAAAATCGTAAGTATTTTTATCTAATTTATTTTTAGAAATTTTTGGCATGCTTTCCATTATACATCTACCGATTCAAACATTCAATAATGTAAAGTATTGATACTTAAATAAATAAAAAATCGAGGCGCTGCTTATTGAGTGAGCCAGCGAAGGGATTTGAACCCCCGACCTTTCCCTTACGAAGGGACTGCTCTACCACTGAGCTACGCTGGCATTATAACCGAATAGTATGCCTTAAATTCTTAACCTTTTCAATATCTCATCTTCAATTTCCTGCCT
>JBBTTV010000046.1:0-2144 GCA_038064115.1 Patescibacteria group bacterium | reverse complement strand
CGGCGCCCTCACCTTGGGAAGGTTATGTACTGCCACTATACTAATCTCGCACAACAATACTCCTCGTTTGGTGTGAGAGCTTGGAAACCTGCCTGCCGGCAGGCAAGGGTCGTAGCGCTACTATACCACACCCGCTGTTAGTTACCGGCCAATCATCAATTGGCTGTCTTTCCAAGAGAATTCTTTTATCAACAAGGTTACCGAAGCGCCTGCCCGCGCCTCTTTTAACCACCCTCCAATGTCTTTCTTTTCTTCCGATAAATAAACTTCTAAAATTTCTTTGGTCGCCTGCGGAATCAGTATTATGTCTTTAAACTCCTGAAAGGTCAATCCATATAAAACTGCCGTCGCTTCCCCTACTTGCGCCTCGTTCATATTCAAATTTTGAAGCTTCTCCGAAACAGCATTCGTCACATCGCCGCCCAACCTTTCTTTTAATCCGTCATAAATCAAAACATTTTCTATCAATTTATCAAGGACGGCTCGCCGGATTTCTTTTCTGAATAATCCTGCTCCTTGCTTTACATTAAACGCTTCCACGTAATAACGCGCGGCGGCGGAATATTCTTTACGCACATTCTGTTCGGTGATAAATTTTCCGTTCACAATCGCTATGGGGTACCAGCCGTTGCTGGCAATAAAATAAATCACTAAACCGCCTGAAATCAATGACAAGAAAGTAATTATGAATTTTTTGGATTTCATCCCGTTAGAGATAGGTCGTCTTTAGACGACCGTAAATTAACCGTTTTGATAGTCTTATACGACTTTTTATATTTTTAATTTTGTATATCATTTTTTAATTATGCTGCGTTGTCTCTAACGGGACTACTCCTCGGGCACAACTATAATCAGTTTTTCCCCGGGATTTTTATAATTAAATTTTGCTTTTATTTCTTTCGCCAAATTTTTTGGATTGCCAAAGTATTCAATATCTCCCAACAACGCGCCATTTTCTGTTTCCAATTTTCCCGCCTCTGTCATAACCGCCGACAATTTGTCTTTTAATTCAATTTTCTCTCTGACTAAATTATATACTTGAATAACCACCACAATAAAAAGTCCCGATAAAATTATTGTGATTATTTTCCTCATCATTTTGATTATATCACTTTCTGCACGTTTTTTGCCTTATCAATGAATAATTTTCCGTTTAAATGGTCTGTTTCGTGCTGAAAAACCCGCGCCAGCAGCCCCCACGCTTTGATTTTTATTTTTTTCCCGTTGATATCAAAAGCGTTTATGGTTACTTTTTCGGCTCGCCGCACAATACCGTACGTGGCAGGGACGCTCAAACATCCTTCTTCCGTTTCTTCGGTTTCCGAAGATTGTTTTTCTATTTTCGGATTAAAAATCGCATAAAATTTACCGTTAACTTCCGCGACAAAAAAATTAAGGTCCAATCCGACTTGATTGGCGCTTAAACCGATGCCATCGGCATCTTTCATTGTCTGCTTCATCGCTTGAACTAATTTGCGGAGGTCGGATTTGCTGTATTTAGAAAAATCGAAGTCGGCGGTTTTCTTCCGCAAAATTTTCGCCTCTTTTTTATTTTCTATTGTTACTATGGCCATAAAAATACTAATACGCTGATTAATACTAATGATACAAATGAATACTAATTTGTATCAATGGTGTTATTCACGACTACTCTGTAATACCTTCATAAAATACGCGCCTTTATTTTTGACATCTTTTTTTTCCGCGACGGTTTTCGCGATTCTTAATATCTTATCTTCTCCATGCTCTTTCGCAAGTTTAATATACAAAGATTTGTGGCCAAAATCCTCTAAAATCTCCGCCACTTCCAAACCAATCGTTTGATATGATTTATACGCGCGGGATTGTCCGGATCTTTTTGACAATGCTTGCAAGTACGCCCCACTCGATTCTTTTAGTGATTTCATAATATAATAATACCAAATAATGAAACGTCGTGTTTTTGTGGCGATAAATCTTCCGGAAACTGCTAAGAAAAAAATTAACGAAGAAGCTGAAAAAATCAAGCTTGTTTTTGAAGGGCAAAATTTTTTCGGCTGCCGTTTCGCTCCGTCCAAGAACCTACATCTTACCATCTCTTTTTTGGGATACCAAGACGATAACAGCGTTGCCTTAATTGCCGATGCCGCAAAGAAAACCGCGGA
>JBBTTV010000045.1:0-4477 GCA_038064115.1 Patescibacteria group bacterium | reverse complement strand
ATGGATTTGGTTCAGGTGATTCAAAATTCCGATGTTCCCGCCGGAGTAATAAATATTTTGACCGCTGAAAATCCGAATGCGATTGCTAAAATTCTTGCCGAGCATGAAGACGTGGATTCGGTTTGGTATTTTGGCGACGCGGAAGGAAGCAGAATCGTAGAAGCGGCTTCAGTAAGTAATATGAAACGGACATGGGTAAATTACGGAAAAGAACTTGATTGGTTTAATGTATTGAAGCAGCCCAGCTTATCAAAGAAGTTTCTTTCCGAAGCGACTCAAGTTAAAAACATTTGGGTTCCTTACGGAGCGTAAAAGTCTAACCCCGACACAATGTCGGGGTTTTTAATTTTTTGTTAAACTAATTATATGAGTGTGAGCGTTTTTAAAATTATTGTTTTGGGAATTTTAGCGGGTATTGTGACAGCCGTTGTTTTAAGTAATTTGCCGGATAAAAATTTTATAGTGAAACCGATTGAGCAAGAAAAATCGATTAGTGAGCCGATTGCGACAAACACAATAGAAGAAAGACCAATTTTAAAAGCAGAGATTTTAGAAAAACCCGAACCTATTTTACCGAAGCCAGAACCGGAAATTCTGAAACCAATTAACACAGAGCCGATTTCACAGCCGCTATCGCAAGAAATTATTCCAGAAGCCCCAATTATAGCAGTCCCGTCACTGCCGCCGATTAATGAAGACGAAATTAAATTAGCGGTAGCGAGAATACGCTGCGGGTTTACGTTTGGCTCCGGATTTGTTGTAAAACGCGGGGAAAAATATTACGTGATAACGGTTGCTCATGTGGTTATAAATCAAATTGAATCAAAAAGTTTTACTTGCGATGTTATTTTCCCGCGCAAAGATGAAAACAGCAATTTCAAAGAAACGTACTATCGCAAAGGAGTTATTTTGTCTCCCAGCGAAGTAGAAAAAAATTACAAAGAAAAAGCGATTGACCTCGCGATTCTAGAAATAGTGCCATTGGAAAACAAGCAGGAAGATCTTCAAATTTTCCCGAAAGGATACCCGCGCGTTGATTATCCTTTTTGCTCGTCAAACAATCTGGGAGATAATATAATTTTATTGGGTTATGCCGCGAATTTAGGTACTGTTATAACACCGGGGGCTTTTCTTTCAAAATTTGATGGCGAAATTGTGCAGTATAGCGATGTAAGGGGTGTTAAATCGAGGCCGTCCACGGATTTTATTAGCGGCTATGTTTACTTGCCGGACCAAGAACCGAGTTTTGATACGACCGTTCAGCATCATATAATAATAATCGTCAGTAACAATAATTTTTCCGGCGCTTCCGGTGGGTTAGTGTTTGATACTTCAAAAAATTGCGTAATTGGCGCGAATTTCGGAACTTTAGTTCAAAACGGCAATGTTTTTGGATTTGCCACCAACCCTAATTTTGGAATAATTAATAATTGGCTGGAGGCGGTAATGAAGTAAGACAAATTAAAAAACCCGCTTTAAACAGCGGGTTTGTTTTTTTTCTTGCTGCAATCGGAGTTGTCTTCGTTGGTCGGCTTCTTGATAACGTCTTTTTTCTTCTGGCGTTTCAGGGATAATTTCAGTAACCTTAATCGGTCGTTTTCTGTCATTGATTGCCACAAAAGTGAAGTAGGCGGATACCACATGGCGGTTTTCACCGGTTTGGAAATTTTCAACAAGCACTTTTACGCCAACTTCCATCGAGCTTTTCCAAACGCGATTAACGGCGGCTTTAAAAATCAGAGTTTCACCTTTTTGAGCGGGCGCTAAAAAACGAACGGAATCTACTCCTAAAGTGACGCAGGTTTTTCCGCTGTGGCGTTGCGCCGCGATGGCGGCGACGCGGTCGGCGATTTCCAAGACGCGTCCGCCAAAAGCCGTTTTTACCGCATTGAGATCGTTGGGGAAAATAGTATGAGGATAATCGGCAACAATCGATTCTTTTACTGTTTTTGTCTTATTCACGAACTCCCCTTAAATGAAAGAACCTTGATTAGCGTAGCATTAGATATGCGATTAAGCAAAAATACGAGAACTGGCGCAAAAAGCGCAAAAGTTGTAATATGGAATATAACGCAGTTCGCGTTAGATAAAGGTCAAAATAAATAACAATTAAGAGGTCGAAATCAATAAAATAAATTATGATAAAAAATTACATTACTGTTTTGCTGACGATGTCATTGGCGATGCCGGTGGCGGCGCAAACATTACCGGTTCGCGATCAAATTCGTGAAGCGCGGGAAGGCGTTAAAGTAGAAATTCAGCAAAAAAAGGAAGAAGTTCGCAAAGAAGTCAGTGAAGCAAAGGGGGAGCTACGCGATCAAGTCCGTGCGAAACAAGCTGAAGTTAAGACTTTGTTAGAGCAAAAAAGAGCGGAAGTAAAGGCTCAAGCGGAACAAAAGAGAGAAGAATTTAAGCAAACTTTGGAAACAAAGCGAGCGGAAGTCAAATCTCAAGTTGAAACTAAAAAAACGCAACTAAAAGAACAGCTTAAAAAAGTTAAGGACGAGCGCAAACAAAAAGCCGTTGAGAAAATCAACGAACAATTACAGGCGTTGAATGAGCGCAGAATGAAGCATTTTACCGAAGTTTTGGAAAAAATTGAAAAAGTATTAGTTAAAATAAGCTCTCGCGCGGATAAAGCTGAAGATCGGGGATTAGACGTTTCCGCTGTTCGCACAGCTTTGGATTCCGCCAACGCGGCAATTGCCACTAGTAGGTCCGCTATTGAAGCGCAATCCACTAAGGTTTATACGATAACGGTTAATACGGAAGAAACTTTGCGCATGGATGTGGGCAAGGTTCGCCAGCAGCTTGAAAAAGATATCGCCTCGGTAAGAGAAACCGTGAAATCAGCTCATGAAGAGGCTAAAAAAGCCGCGGTAACTTTGGCTCAAATTCCAAAAGTTAATGAAGAGCCGGTCGCGCAAACAGAAGAACAAACTGAAACCTCAACAACCCAATAATTAAATTTATGAAGAAATTAATTCTTATAGTCATTCTGATTTTAATCGTTGTCGGTTTAGTTGTTCTTTTGCAGAAACAGACGCAAAAGGAAGCTGACACGACTTCAGCAATAAGTCAGGATTTGGAAGGAATTGACGTTGGAGAGCTAGATCAAGAATTTCAAGACATTGATTCGGTTCTAGAAACTCTCTAAAAAATCTTGAGTCAAAAATCCCCCAAAGCGGGGGATTTTTGATTAACTTAATATATAATGAAGTTGCTTCTCGGGTAGTTGCCTGCGAGAGTAAAATCAATGTAACTATAAAATTATTGCTTTTTTCGCTTTAATTTATTAAAATTTAATATGACAGCCATGACTAACAAAGGTTTTTTAACTATTCCGATGGCGATCGTCGTTGCTGGAATTATTATTGCCATAGCGCTTATTTATGCTTCTCCGGACAAACCCGCTGGAGAGCCGCTAGCGGCTATTAAAAACGCGGTTTCCGGTCTTGATAATATTAATCCAGTGACTGCTAATGACCATATTTTTGGAAATCCCAACGCTCCTATAAAAATCGTTGAGTTCTCCGATACTGAATGTCCTTTTTGCGCCAGTTTTCATCCGACGATGAAAAGAATAGTTAAAGACTATAACGGCCAGGTTGCCTGGGTTTATCGCCATTTCCCGCTTGATTCCATACATCCGAAAGCAAGGAAAGAAGCTGAAGCCACGGAGTGCGCCGCGGGGCTTGGAGGAAACGATGCTTTTTGGGAGTATTTGAACAGAATTTTTGAAATTACGCCGTCTAATAACGGCTTAGACCCCACCGAATTATTTAATGTTGCCGAATATATCGGCCTTAACCACGTGGCTTTTGAAGAATGTTTGAATAGCGGCAAATATACCGCGGATGTGGAAAAAGATTATAGAGACGCCCTAGCTTCCGGAGCGCAAGGTACTCCTTATAGCATTATTATCGCGCCAAAAGGGCAAAAATCTTTAATTAACGGGGCGCAATCCTATAGCTCAATAAAACAAATGGTCGACGATATTTTAAAATAACTAGTATTTAGACATTACTAATATGACAAAAATAATTTTTTACATAATCGTAATTTTGATTATCGTCGCTTTTATAACGGCGGTTGTAATCTTGAAAAAATCTCCTCCAACTAACGAGGAAAATGGATTAATCAGCGGTTTTAAGATGGAAGTAATTAAAGAAGGAGTCGGTCAGGAAGCAAAAGCGGGAAATACATTAAGCGTTCATTATGTTGGAACTTTAGAAAACGGACAAAAATTTGATAGCTCTAGGGATAGGGGCGCCCCTTTTGAATTTACGCTTGGAGCGCAGCAAGTAATTCCGGGGTGGGATTTTGGTTTAATAGGAATGAAAGTCGGTGAAACAAGAAAATTAGTTATTCCTCCGATATTGGCTTATGGGGACAGGCAATCCGGCCCAATACCGCCAAATTCCACCCTTATTTTTGAAGTAGAAGGGGATAGTGGCACCAAGCCAGGAAAGTGCGT
>JBBTTV010000044.1:0-4446 GCA_038064115.1 Patescibacteria group bacterium | reverse complement strand
TTTAAATCCGCTTGGCGTTGCTTCCAGAATGAACTTAGGGCAGGTTTTAGAAACTCATCTTGGCTGGGCGGCGCAAAAATTAGGATATCGCGCCATTACTCCGGCTTTGGCGGGCGCTCACGAAGCTGATATTAAAGAAGAACTTAAAAAAGCCGGCATTCCGGAAAGCGGGAAAGTGACATTGCATGATGGCCGGACAGGAAAATCTTTTGACCAGGCGGTTACCGTAGGCGTTATTTATATGATGAAATTAAATCACTTGGTGGAAGATAAAATTCACATGCGTTCAATCGGCCCTTACTCATTAATTACGCAGCAACCGTTGGGCGGCAAAGCGCAATTTGGCGGCCAGCGTTTCGGAGAAATGGAAGTTTGGGCATTAGAAGGTTACGGCGCTTCTCATACTTTGCAGGAGATGCTGACTATAAAATCCGACGACGTGGTGGGAAGATCCTCGGCTTATGAATCAATTATCCGAAAAGAACAAATTAAAAATCCGAGCATTCCCGCTTCATTCAATGTATTGGTTAACGAATTAAAAGCATTGGGATTGGGCGTCGAATTAATAAAACAAGATAAAAAAGAAGAAAAATAAAATATGGATTTTGACGCAATAAAACTTAAATTAGCTTCGCCGGACGACATATTAAGCTGGTCTCATGGAGAAATTACCAAACCAGAAACTATTAACTACAGAACTCAACGGCCGGAAAAAGACGGACTTTTTTCGGAGCGTATTTTTGGTCCGACGAAAGATTGGGAATGTTATTGCGGAAAATATCGCAGAGTAAGATACAAGGGAGTCGTTTGCGACAAATGCGGAGTTGAAGTTACGCGGTCAATCGTTCGCCGCGAAAGAATGGGGCATATCGCTTTAGCCGCTCCGGTGGCTCATATTTGGTTTTTCAGAAGCGCTCCGTCCAAGCTGAGCTTAATGCTGGATGTTCCGGTGCCAAAATTGGAAAAAGTCATTTACTACGCTACTTATATAGTAGTTAACGTAAACGAGGATAATAAGAAGCGGGTTTTAAACGATTTGGAAACGGAGTTTGAAGCGCGCAAAAAAACTTCCAGAAAAGAAGGCGTGAAAATGGAAACATTGAAGAGTGCTTTGCAGGAAGCCAAAAAAGAAGTTGAATCGCTGAAAGTCGGGCAAACAATCACCGAAACCGAATATCATAATTTGGCCAGGCGTTTCGGAGATGTTTTTGAAGCTGGCAGCGGCGCGGAAGCCATCAAAAAAGTTTTGGAAAATATAGACTTGAAAAAACGGGTCAAAGAATTATTGAAAGACCACGAAGAAAGCAAAAAATCGAAAGATCCGGCAAAAGAAGTTCGTGTTTTGAGACGTTTGAAATTAGCCACCTCTTTGTTAAAAAGCAATTTAAGGCCGGAATGGATGATTATGTCGGTTCTTCCGGTTTTGCCGCCAGATTTGCGGCCGATGGTTGCTTTAGACGGAGGCCGTTACGCGACTTCGGACCTCAACGACCTTTATCGCCGCGTTATTAATCGCAATAATCGTTTAAAAAAACTTTTGGAATTAAAAGCGCCGGAAGTTATCGTTGTAAACGAAAAAAGAATGTTGCAAGAAGCAGTGGACGCTTTAATTGATAATTCCGCTCGTTTCGGAACACAGCAATTGTCCAGTCAAAGAAGGCCATTGCGTTCTTTGGCAGACATGCTTAAGGGAAAACAAGGCAGATTCAGGCAGAATCTTTTGGGTAAGCGCGTTGATTATTCCGGCCGTTCGGTTATCGTGGTTGGTCCGGAATTGAAATTGCACCAATGCGGCTTACCAAAACGCATGGCCTTGGAATTATTCAAACCATTTGTAATCAGCAAAATCATAGAACGCGGGTTAGCGCACAATATAAGAAACTCCAATCGTTTGATTGAACAAGCTTCTCCGGAAATATGGGCTATTTTGGAAGAAGTGATTGCCGATAAAAAAGTGTTGCTTAATCGCGCTCCGACCTTGCATCGTCTTGGCGTTCAAGCTTTCCAGCCGTTGTTGATTGAAGACTTGGCTATTCGCATACCGCCAATGGTTTGCACGGCGTTTAACGCCGACTTTGACGGCGACCAGATGGCCGTTCATTTGCCGCTCAGCCAAGATGCCCAGAAAGAAGCAAGCGAAATTATGTTATCCAGTTTGAATTTGCTTAAGCCGGCTACGGGAGATCCTATCGCGGTTCCAACGCAAGACATTGTTTTAGGATGCTACTATCTTACTCGAATTAAAGA
Organism: Patescibacteria group bacterium; assembly: GCA_038064115.1. Classification (GTDB taxonomy): domain Bacteria; phylum Patescibacteriota; class Minisyncoccia; order UBA6257; family WO2-44-18; genus JBBTTV01. The sequence continues at coordinate 2,199 of JBBTTV010000044.1, read as the reverse complement.
AGACGCTTTGGGGACAGGAAAATTATTCAGCGGCAAAGAAGAAGCGATGCTTGCTTTTGAAAGCGACGTGCTTGCCATCAACGCTTTGGTAAAAATAGGGCCGGCAAGCAATAGGCTGGAAACCTCTGTCGGAAGGTTAATCCTCAACGAAGCCCTTCCGTTGGATTTCGGATTCGTAAACAGGCCGTTGAATAAAAAGGAGCTTACTAAGATTGTCAGTGAAATTATTAATAAATATGGCATTGAAAACGCCAGCAATTATTTAGACGCCATTAAAAAGACCGGTTTTGAATACGCGACTTATTCCGGCATTACTTGGGGAATGGATGATTTGATTATTCCTAAAGAAAAACCTGCAATCATTAAAAAAGCGGAAGAAGAGGAAGCTTTAGTCAGAAGCCAATACGATCAAGGTTTATTGACCGCGGAGGAACGGCGCAGCCGCGTTATCAGTGTTTGGGAAAAAGTCAGGAGCGATCTTTCAAAATTAATTCCAAGCACTCTTTCCGCGAATAACCCGGTTTATTCCATTATTGATTCCGGCGCCAGAGGATCGTGGACACAACCAGCGCAAATGATGGGAATGAAAGGTTTAGTGCAAAATCCAAAAGGCGAGACTATTGAGCTTCCAATAAAATCTTCCTTCAAAGAAGGATTCGGAGTGTTGGAATATTTTATTTCCACCCACGGCGCCCGTAAAGGTTCTACCGATACGGCATTGAAAACGGCATCCGCCGGTTATTTGACCCGCCGATTAATTGATGTATCCCAGGATTTGCTGATTAGAGAAGAGGATTGCAAAGTAAAAGAAGGTATTGTGTTTTCTCGGGAAGACGGATTGGAATTTGGCAGCACTTTCGCGAACAGGTTGTTCTCTCGCGTGGCTTTAGAGGATATTAAAATTGGCAATAAAATCATAGTTGGCGCAGGCGAGAGCATTGACAGGCAGACCGCGGAACTTATTAATGAATCTAAACTTAACGAAGTCAAGCTTCGTTCGCCTATTACTTGTAAGACGTTGTATGGAATTTGTTCCAAATGTTACGGCTTTGATTTAGGAAGCAATAAGCAGGTTAGAATCGGAGAAGCAGTTGGTATTGTTGCCGCTCAATCAATCGGTGAACCTGGCACCCAGCTTACAATGAGAACATTCCACATCGGCGGTGTTGCCGGCTCGGACATTACGCATGGTTTGCCGAGAATTGAAGAGGTTTTTGAAGCGCGTTCTCCGAAAGGAAGGGCGTATTTGGCGGAATCTGACGGAACCGTTGAAGACATTGAAGAAAGGGGGTCGCTTAAAGTTATTAAGATTAAAGCGATAAATCCAAAGAAGAAGAAAGCGGAAATTGTGGAATACCCGGTTTCCAAAAATACGGATATTTACGTCAAAATCGGTGATTTGGTAAAAGCCGGCACTCAATTATGCGAAGGAAACCTGGACTTGAAAGAACTATTTTCTTTGAGAGGCAGCGAAGCGGCTCAACGTTACGTTATTAATGAAATTCAGCGCATTTATTTGTCTGAAGGCGCCTCCATTAATAACAAGCACATAGAAGTTATTATTCGCCAGATGTTTTCTCGCGTAAAAATTAAAGAAACTGGCGATACCGATTTTGTTGTCGGTGATGTGGTGGAAAAATCAAAGTTTTTGGAAGAAAACAGGAAAATAAAACGGAAAGGGGGCGCGCCGGCAAAAGCAAAACAGCTTTTAATGGGTATTACCAAAGTCGCGTTAACTACAGAAAGCTTCCTTTCGGCGGCATCTTTCCAGGAAACCGCCAGAGTGCTTATTAACGCGGCGACGCAGGCAAAGGTTGATATTTTGAGAGGTTTGAAAGAAAACGTCATCATCGGCCGCTTAGTTCCTGTTGGCACCGGTTTTGCTAAAAAAGAAAAAACGGAGGAGGGATCAGCGGGAGAAGTTGACGAAGAAAGCGCCAGCTGATATCATTAAACGCTAACAAAGAGCATTATGCTTGAAGACGCAAAAACATACGAAATTTCTTATTTAGTAAAAGATTCCGCCGGAGAGCAGGAAGTATTGAAGGTTTTAAATCAAAATCAAGCGGAAATTTTACGGCAAGGCGCGTTATCGGAAATCAAACTTGCTTATCCGATAAAAAAACATCAATCCGCGCAGTTCGGTTTTATACAGTTTGCTTCGGCGCCGGAGGGCGTTGCTCAAATAAAATCAGCATT
>JBBTTV010000043.1:0-5842 GCA_038064115.1 Patescibacteria group bacterium | reverse complement strand
ATAATGCCCAGCAAATTCCGCCGTTATTTTTCCTTATTAAATTTTATGGATTTTTTCAAATTTTGTTTCGGAATCTGCCAAGGTTTATGGAAAATATTTTGGATTATGCCGGATTTGGCGTTTTCTAAAGGCGGCCCCGGCTCGTTAGCCGTAATTCTAGTTTGTAAATTTTACAAAATTCCCATTGTAATTCACGAATCTGACGCGGTACCGGGTTTAACAAACCGGATTTCGGCCAAATACGCGCAAAAAATTGAACTGGCCTTTAATGAAGCAAAAGAATATTTTGAAAAAATCAACGCCAAAGCGGAAATTAAAACGGTCGGTCAGCCAGTCAGAGAAGAATTATTATTGGAGGGCGACTCCGCCGCCGCTAAAAAATCTTTCGGTTTTCATCCTGAAAAACCGGTGGTTTTGATAGTGGGCGGGTCTCAAGGAGCGGAAAAAATCAATGATTTTGTCTTGGAAAATTTAGAAAGCATTACTTCTAAATTCCAAATCTTACACTCCATTGGCGCGAATAATTACGGCCAATATAAATTGGAGTTTGACTTCGCAAGCAAAGACATTAGCCCGGAATTGTTGAAAAATTATCGTTTTGCCCCGTATTTTTACACTGCCGGCGAAGCGATTACAGAAGAAAAACGAAGCTTAAAAGAAGCTTATGACGCCGCCGACGTTATTGTATCGCGGGCAGGAGCAAGCGCGATATTTGAAATCGCGGCAAGAGGAAAGCCCTCTATTTTAATACCCTTGCCGACATCGGCTAACGGACATCAAGAACAAAACGCTTATATTTACGGCCAAACGGGTGCGGCAATAATACTGGAAGAAGAAAATTTTTTGGAAAACATATTTATAAACGCGCTTTCCAAAATTCTTTCCGACAAAGAAGCAATTACAAAAATGTCATCAGCCGCCCGTAATTTTTATAAACCCGCGGCGGCGCAAAAAATCTCCGATGATATTGTCAGTTTAATTACCAACATTAAAACATAATTTTACGTTTTTCGATTTAAATTTTACGCTTAATTTCTATGACTCCCGCCATAAAAAAAGAAATACGAGTGCGCATCGCGCCTTCGCCTACGGGATATCTTCACGTAGGGACGGCTCGCTCGGCGCTGTTCAATTGGCTTTTTGCCAAAAAAGAAGGCGGAAAATTCATTTTACGCATAGAAGACACCGACCTGGAACGCTCCGAAAAAAAATTTGAAAAGGACATTATTGAAAGCTTAAAATGGCTTGGATTGAGCTGGGACGAAGGACCGTTCCTTCAGAGCGATCGCCTGGATGTTTATGAAAAATATATTCGCCAATTACTGGAGCAAAATCTCGCGTACTATTGCTATTGCACCAAAGAAGACCTTGAGAACGAAAGACAAGCAATGCTTTCCCAAGGAATGGCTCCTAAATACAGCGGCAGATGCCGGTCCCGAACTAAAACAAAAGAAAAACCCCAGGTTATCAGATTTAAAGTGCCGGAAACCCGCGTTGCTTTCAAAGATTTAATACGGGGTGAAATTAGTTTTGACACAAGCTTGATAGGGGATATCGCTATCGCGAAAGATCCACGAACACCTCTCTATAATTTCGCGGTTGTCATTGACGATTACGAAATGCAAATTTCCCATGTTATACGGGGCGAAGACCATATAGCTAATACGCCGAAACAGATACTGATCCAAAAAGCGCTCAATTTTCCACATCCTCATTACGGCCATTTGCCGCTAATTCTAGACCCGGACAGAAGTAAAATGTCCAAGAGGTATTCAGCCACTTCCATCGGCGAATACAGGAAAGAGGGTTATTTACCGGAGGCAATGGTTAACTTTATGGCTTTTCTCGGCTGGCATCCGAAAGACGAAAAAGAATTGATGACTGCCGATGAACTGGTAAAAGAATTTGATTTGGAACGCATTCAAAAAGGAGGGGCGGTATTTAACATAGAAAAATTAAATTGGATAAACTCCCAATATATCAAAAATCTCAGCAACGAAGAACTGCTTCAGAGAATAAAGGATTTTGGATTCGCGGTTAAGAAAATTTCCGACGCTCAATTGGCAAAAATCGCCGGCATAACCAAAGAACGAATGAAAAAACTTTCCGATTTTAGCGAATTGGCGGACTTCTTTTTTGAATTACCTGATTATTCTTCGGAACTTCTAATTTGGAAAGAAACTCCCAGAGAAACAATAAAAGAAAACTTGGAAGCAATACTGAAACTTGCGCCCGATAGCGGAAAAATAATGAAATTGGCGGAAGAAAAAGGCAGGGGAGAAATATTATGGCCCTTACGCGCCGCTTTATCCGGCAAGATGGCTTCCCCCGGCCCATTGGAAATAATGGACATACTGGGAGAAAAAGAATCCGCTAAAAGAATCAAAACCGCTATAAAAAAATTATCTGATTAAACTATTTGCAATGCGCAATGCAAAATTACAAAGCAAAATTCAAAATTATTTTAAACTTTTAGCTGTTATTTTTATTTTTTCGCTTTATGCTTTATGTTTAGTCACGGTTAATGCCGCTGCTCCCAGCGAATTAAAAAACACAATTGATCAAAAAACGCAGGAACTTCAACAGTTAAACAGCCAGATAAAAGAAACTCAAAAACAAATAGAAAATACGCAGGGTCAGAAAAGTAGCTTAAACAAAGAAATAAAACAGCTGGATTACAATATTAATCAGTTGAATTTAAATATTAAATCCAGTGAAATAAATATTCAAAAATTAAATTTAGAACTGAGTTCTCTCAAATATGATATTAACGATATTGAAAGCGGAATTATCCAGCGCAAAAGCGCCATTTCCCAGCTTTTAAGGCGTGTTCAGGAAAAAGATAACGAGAATTTGCTTCTCGCGGTTTTAAAAAATCAAAGCTTAGCGCAAAGCGTTGCCGAATTTCAAACTATTGTTAATTTAAATCAAAATCTTTCGGTAGAAATCGGAAATTTGGACCAGCTTCATGAAAAATTTCAGCTTTCTTTGAATAAAACCAGCCAAAAAAAGAATCAGGTTGGGCTAGAAAAAAATAATTTGCAGAATCGCCAAACTATTGTTTTAGACCAAAAAAAGAGCCGCCAAACATTGCTAAGCCAAACAAAAAACAAAGAACAGCTTTACCAGCTGCAGCTTAAAGAATTGGAAAAACAGCAGGAAAAAATTGGAGCGGAAATTGAAAAAATTGAAGAACAATTACGCGCGACCATGGATCCGTCTTTGATGCCGATGCCACGTCCCGGAGTTTTTTCAAAACCAATAGAAGGTATTTTATCACAAAAATATGGCAGAACATCTTTTGCCGAACGGGCTTACAAAAGCGGTTTTCATAACGGCATTGATTTTGCCGCGCCAATAGGAACGCCCGTATTTGCCGCGAGAGACGGTAAAATCGTGGCGACGGGAGATAATGGCCGCGTGCAATATGGCAAGTTTATAGTTATAGAACACGATAATAATCTTTCAACGCTTTATTCCCATCTTTCACGGCAAGTTGCCGCTAAAGGAAGTTTCGTGAAAAAAGGCGATCTTATCGGCTACAGCGGCAATACCGGCTACGTTACCGGCCCGCATCTTCATCTCACTGTTTATATTTCCCAGACATTTTTTATGAAAGCCATACCAACTTGTTTTTGCGGCTTAGTGCCGGTAGGAGCAACCATAGACCCGCTTGATTATTTATAAATGTGTTTTATGGGGCTTTCTATCCGGCGTGGTATAATGAAATATAGGCATGGCAAAACCTTTTCTATCAGTTATTATTCCGGCTTATCCGGCAACCGAGCAATTGCCGATTACTTTAATAGACATTGATAAGCACCTGTCCCTGCAAGAATATTCTTACGAAATTATTTTGGTAAATGGCGGCGCCGTTCAAAAATTCTCCGAACTTATAAGAAATCTTAAACTGGTTGAAAGCACCGATGAAGACGGTTACGGCGCTCTGGCACGGCAAGGAATGTTCATCGCGAAAGGAAATTGGCGTTTATTAATGGATCCGCGCAATATTGTTTCTGTGGAAGAATTCGGCAAAATGCTTCCTTATTTTTCGGAAGATTACGAGGTATTAGCAGGCAATGAAAATTTTTTATGCTTTTCAGAAACTGCCGCGATGCAAATCTTCCCGCTTACCAAGGCCAGCCGATGGGCATTCGGTTACGAAACCTTACGAATCGCGAAAAAATTAAAATATAAAATAAAAAAGGTGCGGGTAACGGTTAATGATAGAACCTGGCCTAAATTTTCTTTTATTTCTTTTGTAAACCGATTATGGGAAATTATAAAAATCAACTGGAGAATCAGAAAATTTTCTCAATTGACATAAACCTACAAACTAGTATAATATGAAATGTCACGAAAAATAACATTTCATATATTTCCGTCACTCGCCCATCACAAAAATATTTTTTTTTGCGTGGGTTCGCTAGGAAAAATAAGTAAACTATGTCTCAAACTTATTATTTAACAAAAGAACGATTAGAGGAATTAAAGGCGGAGCTTAATAACCTTAAAACCGCTGTTCGTGCTGAAGTCGCCGAACGCTTGAAAAAAGCCAAAGAAATGGGCGATTTGTCAGAAAACGCGGAATACTCTGAAGCCAAAGACGAGCAAGGCCGGGTAGAAATGCGCATCGCCGAATTGGAAAATATGATAAAAAACGCTTCTATTATCCAAAAAGCCGCCAGTAAAGACAAGGTGCAGATGGGGTCTGTGGTGGAAGTTTCCAAAGATGGGAAGGTTCTTAAATTTACCGTTGTCGGATCAAATGAAGCAAAACCGGAAGAAGGCAGAATTTCTAACGAATCGCCTTTAGGAGCCGCCTTTTTCGGCAAAAAAGCAGGAGAGGAAATAAAAGTTAAAACTCCTTCAGGGGAAGTTATTTATAAAATCGTTTCCATTGAATAATTAAAATCAGTTTGCGCGCTTTATGCTGGAAGATATTATCCAAGAACGGCTTAAAAAACAACGTCATTATCCGGCGCGCGTTAAGCGCACTTATGATATCGGCGACGCTATTAAAAACTTTTCTACTTTTGCGAAGCAGAAAAAAAATCTTTTCCTGACCGGAAGAATTATCGGACTTCGCGTCCAAGGAGGGTTAATGTTCGCGGATATTCAAGACGAGTCCGGCAAAATTCAAGCAGTCATTAAAAAAGATTCTGTAGGAAATTTTAATGAACTTAAAAATAACCTGGACATCGGGGACTTTATAGAAGTCGGCGGGATTGCATTTAAAACAAAAAGAGGCGAGAAAAGCGTTGGAGCGACGCGCGCACGAATGATTACCAAAAGCCTGCGACCGCTTCCGTCAGTTTGGCACGGACTGAAAGACGTTGAAGAAAGATTCCGAAAACGCTATTTAGACTTTCTTTTAAACCCTGAAATAAAGAGTAAGCTCATCCAACGCTCAAAAATCATAGAATATCTTCGAAACGAGCTGTATAAAAATGATTTTTTGGAAGTAGAAACGCCTATGCTACAGCCAATTCCCGGAGGAGCGACCGCGAGGCCGTTTGTAACGCATCATAACGCTTTGGATGTTGATTTTTATCTGCGTATCGCGCCGGAATTATATTTGAAACGGATGTTGATCGGAGGTTTTGAAAAAATATTTGAAATAGGAAGAAATTTCCGAAACGAAGGCATAGATCGCGACCATAATCCGGAATTCACGATGCTGGAATTATACTGGGCATATAAAGATTACAATGAATTAATGAAATTTTCTCAAAAACTTTTGAAAAAATTTATTCCCGGCAAATGGCAAAAAATTACTTTCACGGAAATCATCAAAAAACATGGTGGATTGGATTATAAAAAAATTGACCCAGTGAAATTG
>JBBTTV010000042.1:0-6265 GCA_038064115.1 Patescibacteria group bacterium | reverse complement strand
ACCGAATAATGTTCTCATGGTAGCGTTATAAAGCCACGACATCCACGCGCGCATAAGCGGATCGTTGCGTTTTATTTTGAATCCCGTTACGACATCATAATGCTCTATCATCGGCAATAATTTATCCAATTCATTAATATCAAACTGCATATCCGCGTCCGTATAAAAAATAAGTTCTTTTTTCGCGCTGGTCAGACCGGTTTTCAGCGCACCGCCAAACCCAAAATTTTTCGGATTGCTTAGAAGCCGTACATTTTTCATCCGTGCCGCAAATCCTTTGACAATCTCGTCCGTTTTGTCCTTGCTCCCTTCGCTCACTACTATTATTTCATAATCTTGAAATCTGGGCTTTAAATATTCGTATATCGTGGTTACGGCATCCTTAATGTTTTCCTCTTCGTTGTACGCGGGAATAACAACTGAAATGCCTTTTTTATATATTAAGTTCATTTGTATAATAATGTATAACTTTTCGCGGCTTTTTGCCAACTCATTTCTTTGGCGAATTTTAACGATTCCTCGGAAAAAGATTGCTTTAAACTTAGGTCGGATAATATTTTAAATATTGCATTGGCGGCTTCTTTATAATCTTTTGGCGGCACCAAAATGCCGTTTTTATTATTCAACACTGCGTCTTCCGCGCTTGTTTCTTTGGTTGCTATTACTGGCAATCCGCAAGCCGCCGCTTCCAAAAACACTAATCCAAATCCTTCAATGTCTTTTCCATCGTCTTGCGGCAATAAAATAAACAGCTCGGCATTTTTATATAAATTAATGAGCTCCTCCTCGGAAATATTATTTATAAATATTATACGAGGGTCTTGGATTTTAATTTCTTCTGGAACATTAGACAAAATAACATATTTTAAATTTGGAAATTTATCCTTTACTTGTTCAAATGCTTTAATGGAATATTCAAATCCCTTACGGGGCTTCCATGCCCCAACGCTTAAAATATAAGGCCTTAAATTAAGAAATTTATGGGAATTATCAAAAATTTGTTGAAATTTATCAAAATCAACTCCGTGATTAATAACCTTTATTTTGAGGTCAGGTATAATTTTCAAAATTTCTTTTTCCGTGTTGTAGCTTATTGCCGTTACCGCGTCCGCTTTTTTATACGCCCACTTCATTAATGGTCTTTTCCAAAAATTATATAGCGGTCGAATGGCACCGGTACCAATGGCGGTAATAACTAATTTCTTTTTCAAACCAATGGAAGCCAACGCGGCAATAACGCCATAAGGCCAACCATCAAGCGCGTGAATAACATCACACTGTTTAAAAACTTTCCTTATTTTTGGCAAAGCTAAAAAAAGCTTTATCTTGTTTGGATATAAAATCGGCGCTTCATATGGCTCGCCGCTTCGTTCGCTGACCAATATTGAATGCTCGATATCAGGCATTATTTTTTTTACCTCCGCCAAAAGCGCGCGCGCGAATCGCCCCGCGCCGGTATTATTTTTTAAATCGTGGTTTAAATAACAAATTTTCATTTCTTTTTCAAAATATAATAAACCCAGCTGCTAAACCATTTATTCTCTGGTAAAAATTTTATTTTGTTCAAAAAGGGCAAAGCAATTTTTGAATAAACATAGCCCTCTTTAATAAGATTAAAATATTTTAAAAATGCTTTTTCAAAAATACCGTGAGGAAAAACACTAATATGATTGTTGGTCATATTCCAGCGCGGGAAAACCCCTCGCTTTAAAAATATTAATCGAGAAACAATGTGAAAAATGTTTGGCACCGAAAACATAAATAATGCGCCGGGCTTTAAAACTCTGTTAATTTCTCTAATTGCGTTATGCGGATTTTCCAGGTGCTCTAAAACTTCCCACGCAGTTATTGCGTCAAAAAAATTATCAGGCCATGGTAATTTTTCAAAATTTAAATCAATGGCTTGAAAATTCTTTAAAATCGGCTTTACTTCTTCGGATAAATAATTATCAATGTCGCATGCGTATAAATTTTTATATCCCCCCTTAAAAAGCTCGGATAAAAAAAATCCGCGTCCGGTTCCAACATCAAGAACGACCGCATCAGAAGATTTAACATGATCTTTAAAAATAGAAGTTACTCTGCCTTTAAGTGGTAGCGACCGAGTTGCCATTTTGATTACGTTTTTATTATTTTTTATTTCTTCGGGTGTAAAATAGTTCATCTTAGATACTGCAAAATTACTTCAGCTAATCTTGCTCCTGATTTCCCATCTAATTTCCAGCAACGTTCTTGAATAATCTTTTTTCTTCCCGCTTCGTCCAGTTGGGGGTTATTTAAATATTGTTTCGTAAAAGCAATTAATTCTTCCATGTTTTTTGCTAATTTAACACCGCCAGTTTTCAGCATAGAACTTTGATGGTCATAATCATAATAACGCCTTAATCCTTGCCAATAAGGGCGCTTATCGCCGTCAAAACCAATAAAAACAATCGGTTTATTGAACACCGCGGCATCAATAGCAAGAGTAGAGGCAAAAGCTATCACGACATCACTATTATAAAGCAAATCTGCCAAATGAGCATCGCCAGCGGCAATATCGGCCTGCAAGAAGTCGCCAGCGTTTTCCGGCACGTCAATAGCTAATTTATCAGGTATCGGCTTTGTGCCGCCTAAATCAACACTTCCAACCAAATAAAGCCTGATAAGCAATTGCGCATCAAGTAAAGATAAAGCTTCAATAACTTTTCTCGTAATTGGATTATTGTCCGAATAAATATCACTGGGCGGAGCAAAGAAAATTGTTTTTTTGCCCGGATTCAAATGAAGCTCTTTAAAAAGTTGGCCTCGCGAAACACGAGGCTCGGTAACGTAAGGGTCGTAATGCGGGATACCGACAACATGAATATTTTTAGGATCTATGTCATTGTATCGCACTGCTTCTTCTTTAATTTTTTCCGTATTTACTATCAGCTGATCCGGGATAATTTGATTAAGCCCCTTAGTCGTAATATTGTCCCAAGAACGCACCATGCCCAAAACTAAAACTCCGCGGGAACGAGCTTCGCGCATTACATCAATATCGTTGGATTGGAATACATCAGTTGCGAAAACTATGTCCGGCCTATATTTATCAAAGTAGTGTTTATATCTGTCTTTTGGCATAAAAATGTAATCCGCCCAACGCGCTAATCGCCGGACAATTTTGAGATAACCAAGCTTGGACAAAATCCAATAAAAAGGCGCCGAGAAATACTTTTTGTCTCTTTTTACGCCTATAAACCGGTGAATGCGCCATGCTTTGGTATCGGATAAATTATGAAATAAAACCGAAAAAAACTGCTCCAATTTTGTCAGTTTTTCAATTTTTATTCCTTCAACGACAACATTCTCGCCACCAAAACTTTCTTGATATTTTTTTTGTTTATTTTCGGGAGCCAAAATAACAATTTTCAAATTTGGCTGTTGTCTTAAAATTTTTAGAGTGTTTGTGGCTAAAATGTTGCGAGAAATAAATCCAAAAAAAGATGTTATAAAAATGGTTTTTTGATTTTGCATAGTTTGGCTAATGCCGATGTTTGGTATAATATAAAACTAATTATTAACCCAAAAGGTTATAATAATGAAATGAAATACTTTACCGCAGAAGAATTAAAAAACAGCAAAAAGGATGAAGTATCCAAACATTTAAGTAAATTATCCGGCAAAAATGTCCGATACAATCTTTCTTTTGATGTATTTAAAAAATATGTTTCGGATAAGTCATCTAAAGTATTAGACCTGGGAACTGCTAGCGGCAGTTTTCTTCAACAATTACACGATGACGGGTATCAAAATTTATACGCGCATGATATTGATAGTTATTTGCCGGAGGAAAGAAAAAAAATTATTCAAGAATATAAAATAGCTGAACTTAGCACACAACCATTACCTTGGCCGGACAATAATTTTGATGTTGTTACGGCTTGGTGCGTTTTACCCCACTTAGAAAACCCGTTTTACGCGGCGCGAGACGTACATAGAATTTTGCGCAAAGATGGATTGTTTATTTTTACCGCCCTCCACCTTGCTTCCAAAGCCAGCATAGATTATTTCAAAAAATATAAAAATTTCGGCAGTTATCGAGAAACCAACAATCATATCGCGTTATTGCCGGATAGTGTTGTGCGAAAAACAATGCTCAAATTTTTTGATTTAGTGGGCGTTGATTATTTAGTTATTCCAAAAATCTTTGACGGCTGGCACGGAAAAATTCGTAAAATTTTATTTAATTTAGCCAGTAAAAATCTTAAACTAGAAAAGGCCTTAAAAAAACGCTGGGGATATAACATCTGCTACATTTTACGAAAACGGTCATAAAATAATGAAGACGCTTTTTCTTTTTATTCCAAATTATGTATATAGCTCAGACCTTTTATACACCCACTTTATCCGCAAGCTAGCGGAACGCCATAAAATAATTGTTTTCAGCCCGGTTTTTTATAAAACTCCAAGCGATGCTTATTATCAATCGCCTAATATCGTCTATATCCCATGGGAAGTACAATATCCCGCTTTTTGGCTTCGTTTTAACAAAACATTCCGCTGGTCACTCCTTACCGAATTTGATTATTTGGAATATCATAAACTGCGCGAAAAAACCGGCATTAATTTGAATGCCAAGCGAAGCTTTCTAAAATTCATCGCGAAATTAATTCCAAAGCCGTTTAAAACCGCGAATTTTTTCACGGCGCTTGAACAATTTTTATTGCCTAATGCGCCTCTTTTTAAAAAATACGTGGAAGAATATAAACCCGCAATTATCCTTACCGCGACGCCGGGGCTTAATGGCGTTGAAGCGGAGGCAATCCTTTTGGCTAAAAAAAATGGCTTGAAGACGGCGGCAATAAATTTCAGCTGGGATAATCTGTTCAACACATCCAAACAAATCAGAAAACCGGATTATCTTATTTGCTGGAATAATCCAGTTAAACAAGCGGCGCACGCAGTCCATCGCTATCCATCCGATCGCGTATTTGTTTCAGGAATTATGCGTTTTGACCATCATATTACTACTGATTTCAAAACAAAAAATAAATCTGGTCGCGCGGAATTTTTAAAAACAAAAGGCTTGGATCCTAATTTAAAAACAATTTTATATACGACCGTGCCGCCTCAAATCTATCCTTTTCAAACTAAATTTTTAGAAAAACTCATCCGTCTTCGCGACATTAACACGCTGGAAGAAAATTTTAATATCTATGTCAGGTTGCATCCTCGAGATGAAATCGCGCATTACGCAAATTTCCAAAATATTAAAAATGTTCATATTGAAAATGCCGGTGACGTAAAAAATCCGGTTGAAGGAGGATTGCATAAAGTTGAAATGAATGAATCTGATTTAGACAACCTTCGCAAAACTTTATCTTACGCGGACCTTGCGGTTAATTTCCGCTCCAGTCTTACATTGGAAACTTGTTTATACGATATTCCAACTATCAATCTCGCTTATAATGGCTATGGACTCCATTATCAAATGGACCACTATATTCCCATTCTTAAAGCCGGGGCAGTGCAATTAGCGCATAATGAAAAAGAATTTATTCAAATCGCGAAAGCGTATCTTAAAAATCCGGCGATAGACAGCGAAAAACGTCTCGCCATTGCAAAAGAATATGTTCCGTTTCAAGATGGTCTTTCTTATCAAAGAAATGTTGACTTCTTAGAAGAAATACTGGAAACTAAAGCCTAGTAACTTTACATATCTTCTTTCATAAGGAGTAAGGAATGGGTAATTTCCGAGTGCTGATGCTATACCCGAATTTAAGAACCGAGAGCATGGTTCCTCCGAATCTGGCTTTGTTTTCCGCCATTTTAAAAAGAGAAGGAATTGAAGTGGCGCTATTTGATACCACTAATTATGATATCCCCACGGAATTTGCCAACACCGACCGTCTCAAAGCGACGAATCTTAATGTGCGGCCGTATGAATTAAGACAAGACCTTAAAACAAGCAACCCATATGAAGATTTCAGAAAAAAAATAGAATCATTTGGCGCAAACCTCATCTTAGTAACAGCTACGGAAAATATGTTTCCAATGGCAATTAATTTGTTGCGATACGTTGATGATATTGATGTGCCGATTATTTTGGGAGGCGTCTTTGCGACATTCGCCCCTGACTTAGTTATGCGCTGGAAAGAAATTGATATACTTTGCGTTGGCGAGGGAGAACACGCAATCGTGGAATTATGCAAAAAAATGGCTCGCGGCGAAAATTATTCTAATATTCCAAACCTTTGGATTCGCGAAAAAGACGGCAGCATCAAAAAAAATCCGATGGGAA
>JBBTTV010000041.1:0-2207 GCA_038064115.1 Patescibacteria group bacterium | reverse complement strand
CTTCTTTATAAAAATTCTCCGGAAACATTACGGCTTATTCTGATTGACCCAAAACGAGTGGAGTTTTCCATATACAATGGGATTCCCCACCTTATTACTCCTGTGATTACTGACGGTAAAAAAACAATCGGCGCGTTCCGATGGGCAATAAAAGAAATGGAACGCCGCTACGAAGTATTATTAAAAGCCGGTTCCAGAGATATTAAGAGTTATAACAAATCTAACAATCCATCGCTTCCGTATCTTCTGATTATCGTTGATGAATTAGCGGACTTAATGGCCGCTTACGGAAGAGATATTGAAAATTCCATAGTTCGCTTGGCGCAAATGGCAAGGGCAACCGGCATTCATTTAATTGTCGCGACGCAAAGACCTTCGGTTGAAGTTATTACCGGACTTATTAAAGCCAACATTACTTCCCGCATCGCGCTTCAGGTTGCCAGCCAAGTTGATTCCAGAACGATTTTGGATTCGGCCGGAGCGGAAAAATTGCTTGGCGGAGGAGATATGCTGTTTATCTCCGCTGAATTTTCAAAACCGAAACGCATCCAAGGAACTTATATTTCCGAAGAGGAAATTCAGAAAGTTGCCAAGTTTGTAAAAGAAGAAAACGAAGAACTAATAACATTGGATGAAAATATTGATACCGCGTCCTCCCAACCAAACTTTGAAGGATTTTCTGATGACGATTCGGACGATGTAATTTACAACGAAGCATTACAAGTTGTGATGGAGGCGCAAAAAGCATCTGCCTCTCTTCTGCAACGCCGCTTGAAAATCGGTTATGCTAGAGCGGCTCGTTTATTGGATATAATGGAAGCTAAGGGAGTAATCGGCCCAGGCGATGGCGCGAAGCCGCGCGAGGTTTATGGCGCCAACAATGCCACCGAAACACTAGACGGGCAAGAAGAAGTAAACTAAGATACAAGCAAGCTTAACAGATTTATGGATAAACCCTTACAAGAACTCTTAAAAGAACAGGTGGCAATAAAGGGGTACAACGTGGAACGCTTGACCAGAATAACCGGAATTCCGGAAAGATATATTGAAGGA
Organism: Patescibacteria group bacterium; assembly: GCA_038064115.1. Taxonomy (GTDB): domain Bacteria; phylum Patescibacteriota; class Minisyncoccia; order UBA6257; family WO2-44-18; genus JBBTTV01. The sequence goes on along the minus strand of JBBTTV010000041.1, from coordinate 1,154 downwards.
CTACTTAGCGGCGATTACGACAAATTGCCGCCGGCTCCTTATGTTCGCGGTTATCTGCTGACAATAGCGCCTCTTTTAGATTTAAATGCCGATGAGCTTTGGGAAGAATATAAAAAAGAAGATTGGTTTAAAAAATCCGGAGCATTGGATAAACTGCCGACTAACCGATTTGCCATTAAATCAATCAGCAAAAAAAAGATAGTTGCCGCGATATTCGGAATGTTATTGATAATTTATCTCGGCTGGAATATCGGTCATCTGCTGGGAAAACCGAAATTAGAAATAATTAATCCTTCCGCGCAAACCATTACCACTGAAGAATCCACAATAAAATTGATTGGCTATATAAATCCCGCCGATAAACTACTCATCAATGCCGAAGAAATAGTAGTGGACAGCAAGGGATTATTCATGAAAGATTATAATTTACAAGCCGGATTAAATACTATTGAATTTCTGGCTAAAAGATTTTTAGGAAAAGAAACTAAAGTCGTAAAACAAATAATTTACCAACAAAACAATGTCTACCAAAAAAGATAATGAGAATAAACAAGACATAGAAGGATTAATTGAATCTTTGCAGGAAAAATACGGCGAAGGCGCCATTATGAAGCTCGGGGCGGCGAAAAAAGTTGACGTTGATGTTATTCCAACCGGTTCATTTTCTTTGGATTTAGCGCTCGGCGTCGGCGGACTTCCAAGAGGCGTATTATTGAAATTTTCGGTCCTGAAAGCAGCGGAAAAACCACCCTCGCTCTTAATGTGGTTGCTCAAGCGCAAAAAAAAGGAGGAAAAACCGCCTTTATTGACGCTGAACACGCGCTTGACCCGGAATACGCGGAAAAACTCGGCGTTAAAGTTAAAGAACTTTTAATCTCCCAGCCCGATAACGGCGAGGAGGCATTAAATATAGTGGAGAGCCTAGTAAGGTCCGGAATTATTGACGTCGTGGTGGTGGATTCAGTAGCCGCGCTAACTCCAAAAGCGGAAATTGAAGGAGAAATGGGCGCTCAATTTATCGGACTTCAAGCGCGCTTGATGTCTCAAGCGCTGAGAAAACTTACCGCGATTACCGCTAAATCCAATACGATGATAATTTTTATAAACCAATTGCGCGAGAAAATCGGAATTATGTTCGGCAATCCGGAAACCAC
>JBBTTV010000040.1:0-6276 GCA_038064115.1 Patescibacteria group bacterium | reverse complement strand
AATGTTGACTGTTGACTCTGTAAAACTAACTTTAACCTTAGCTCCATCTTTTATTTGTTGCCTTATTATCTTATCAGCTAATTTATCTAAAATCATTTTTTGAATCAAGCGCTTAATCGGCCGGGCGCCATAGTCCGGATCAAAACCATGTTCCGCAATATATTTCTTCGCAGAAGCGTCAAAAGCGATTTTAATGTTTTTATCTGCTAATTTCTCTTTAACTTTCTCCAACTGAATATCCACGATTCGCTCAATTTCAGCCGGCTTAAGAGCGTTAAAGACAATAATTTCATCTATGCGGTTAAGAAATTCCGGTTTGAAACTGCTTTTAAGCTCTCCCATAACTTTTTCCCGGAAATTTGATTCGGCATCTTCAAAATCGTTTTCTTTTTTATTGCCGGAAAACCCTATATTGGATAACTGCTTGAAATAATAGCTACCGACATTGGAAGTCATAATAATTATGCTGTTGCGGAAATTTACCGTTTTTCCTTTGCCGTCCGTCAGCCGTCCATTGTCTAAAATTTGCAAAAGAATGTTAAAAACTTCCGGATGGGCTTTTTCAATTTCGTCAAACAAAATCAAACTATATGGCCTGTGCCTGACTATTTCGGTTAATTGCCCACCTTCTTCATGACCGACATAACCGGGCGGAGAGCCAATCAAACGAGAAACCGCGTGGCGTTCCATATATTCAGACATATCAATTCTGACCATGCTTTTTTCGTCGTTAAACATAAAGTCCGCGAGCGTTTTTGCCAGCTCTGTTTTACCGACTCCTGTCGGACCCAAAAACATAAACGAAGACAACGGTTTATTTTCATCCGCCAGTCCGGCCCTGCCGCGCCGCAAAGCGTTGGCAACCGCTTCAACTCCCTCTTTTTGGCCCACAACCCGTTTGCCTAAAACTTCTTCAATGCGGGAAAGTTTTTCAGCTTCGGATTCTAACATATTACTGACAGGAATTCCCGTCCATCTGGCAACCACCGCGGCGATGTCTTGCTCGTCAACGGCTTCTTTTATAAAGTTCTGTTCTGTTTTTTTATTATTAACTCTTCCCGTATTTTTTGAAACTGATTTTTGCGGTTTGCTGAAATGTTTCTTTTCAAATGAATTAAAATCTTTTTCCGCTTGCGGCAATTCACCGTAAAGAATCTGCGCCACGCGTTCTAAATTGCCTTCCCGTTCCGCTAATTCGGCCTGTCTGCGCAAATCTTCAATTTTTCTTCGAAAACCGTGAAGATTTTCAAAAGCAATTTTTTCCGCGTGCCAACCGGCGGATAAATCGTCGTTTTTTTCTTTTAGCTCGCTTAATTCAACCTCTATGGCTTTCAAACGGGTTTTGCTTTTCGCGTTATTTTCTTTAAGTAAAGCTGATCGCTCAATTTCTAACCGCGTGATTTCGCGGCGCATCTTGTCAATTTCACTTGGCAAGCTTTCAGTTTCCAGACGCCTGGCCGCCGCCGCCTCATCTATCAAATCAATCGCCTTATCCGGTAAAAACCGCTCCGGAATATATCTGGCGGACAAATTAACCGCGGAAATTAAAGCCTCATCGCTGATGCGTAAACCATGATGCATTTCATATTTTTCTTTCAAGCCGCGCAATATGGAAACCGTGTCTTCCACGGTAGGTTCCTCAACCATTATCGGCTGAAAACGCCTTTCCAAGGCGGGATCTTTTTCAATGTGGCGCTGATATTCTCTGACCGTAGTCGCGCCGATGGCGTGCAAATCACCGCGAGCGAGCGGCGGCTTCAAAAGATTGGAGGCGTCTATCGCGCCTTCCGCGGCGCCGGCGCCGACAATCATATGGATTTCGTCAATAAAAAGAATCAATTTGCCGGCGGCATTTTGAATCTCCTGAATAAACGCTTTTAATCGGTCTTCAAATTCGCCACGGAATTTAGTGCCCGCTATCATGGAGCCGAGATCAAGCATTATTATTTCTTTATCTTTCAACGGTTCCGGAACATCGCCGCTGACAATTCTTTGCGCCAGACCTTCAACGATAGCAGGCTTTCCGACGCCTGACTCGCCGATAAGCACCGGATTATTTTTTGTCCTGCGGGATAATACCTGGATCACCCGCCTTAATTCTTCTTCTCGTCCGATAACCGGATCCAGTTTTCCTTCCCGAGCTTTGTCGGTGAGATTAATCGCGTATTTATCTAAAACTTGAAATTTGCTTTCCGGAGATTCATCGGTAATTCTCATTGAACCGCGAAGCTGAGCCAAAACCCGAAAAGCCGCGTCCCGTTTCAAGCCAAAATTTTCCAAAATCTTTTGGGCATTGGATGGTGTTTCCAAAATGCTCAAAAGCAGATGTTCGCAAGAAACGTATTCATCTTTTTGAGAAACCGCGATTTTGTCAGCGCGATTAAGCACTTGCATCAATTCATGCGAAAGATAAAGCTGGCTGACATTAGAGCCGCTTAAAATTTTCGGCATTTTTTTAAATTCATCTTCCAAATGCTGATTGAGAACTTCTAAATTAATTCCCGCCCGCGCCAAAAGAGGCCTTACTAATGATTGGCTGTCTTTGATAAGTGTTGAAAGAAGATGAATAGCGCGAAATTCCCCATGATTAAGTTTCGCGGCTAACTCCTGCGAACTCTGAAGAGCTTCTTGAGCTTTAATAGTAAAACGATTAAAATTCCTCATTTTTCGTAATTTCTATAATATTTTTAGCATTATTTTGAGCGTTTTGTCAATATCTGCCTTAGTTGTCTGCCTGCCCAAAGTTATTCTTAAACTTTCCGCGCAACGTGAATGCGGCAATCCCATTGCCGTCAGAACATAAGACGGTCTGGCTAAGCGCGCCGAGCAAGCGGCGCCCGGAGAAATAGCAATTCCGGCTAAATCCAGTTTTATTAAAAGATCTCCGGCATTATGCCCTGGAATATAAACATTTAGATTGTTAGGCAGACGATTTTTGAAGTCACCATTAACGGTAATTTTAGTCCGCCGGCTGGCGGATATTTTCTTCAAGCCCCGCAATAAATAATCCCTTAGCTCGCTTATTCGTTTCGTTTCTGAATTTTTTACCTTGCGAACTAATTCCATTGCTTTGGCGAAACCGACAATGTTAGCAACATTCTCCGTTCCGGAGCGCAATCCTCTTTCTTGGCCGCCGCCGATTATTATCGGATGTAGAGTATGAGGTTTGAGGTATAGATTCCGCGCATAAAGCATTCCGATTCCTTTAGGGCCGTAAATTTTATGAGCCGACAGCGTCATTAAATCAACATCTAATTTATTAATATCGCAATCCAAATATTGTAGCGCTTGCACGGCATCGGTATGAAATAATGGGTATGGCGACGTTGAATGTTTGTCCTTAAACGCTTGGATTATTTTTGAAATTTCAGAAATCGGCTGTATTGTTCCGACTTCATTGTTGGCGTACATCACCGAAACTAAAACTGTTCGTTCATCAATCGCGGATTTTAATTTTTCTACATCAACAACGCCTTCCCGAGAGACTGGAACATAAACTACTTCCACGCCTTCGTTTTCCAGATCACGGCAAGTTTCCAAAACAGATTCGTGCTCAATGGCTGTTGTGATAATTTTTATCTTTTTGGGTTTATCGGCTTTATGACATTTCACCGCTCCCCGTAACGCTAAATTATTGGCTTCTGTCGCCGAACCGGTAAAAACTATTTCTTTATATGTGGCCCCCAAAGATTCCGCTATAACTTCCCGCGCCTTAAAAACGGCGGCTGACGCTTCCTGGCCAAACCAATGCAAAGCTCCCGGATTGCCAAAAATCTCCGAAAAATACGGTTCCATTGCCGCTTTTACGGTTTTATCAACAGGGGTGGACGCGGCGTAATCCAAATAGATTCTGCGCATACCTTACTATTTTATATGTAATTGACTTAAAAATCCAAAAATTGTAGAATAAAAGCTAATTTATGAACTATTTATTTAATACATCCAACGGCGCGCGAATTAATCCGGACCAAGTCGCGGAAGAAATTATTGATTTTATTAATAACGACCCTAAACGCTGTTATAAAGTCATTATCGGCACCGATTCCCAAAGAGAAGCTGACTTAACCGCGGACTTTGTCACCGCGATAGTAGTTCATCGAGTCGGAAACGGAGGCCGTTATTTTTGGAGACGAATCACCGAGCCAGGAAAAAAATATCACAGCTTGCGGCAACGTATGACCGAAGAAGTATTAATGTCGCTGGACATTGCGAAAATGTTTTTGAACGCGATGAAAAATCATAAAGCCCCGAATTTTGATTTTGAAATTCACGTTGATGTCGGAGAAAAAGGTGAAACCAAAGCGGTAATTCAAGAATTGGTAGGAATGATTCGAGCCAATAATTTTGAAGTTAAAACAAAACCAGAAAGCTATGCCGCGTCTAAAGTGGCGGACAGACACGTATAATAAATTTAATTTGCTATATGGCGCTTGATAAAATTGTATTAGACATAGAAACTAAAAATTCTTTCGCGGATGTTGGCGGACAGGAAAATTTGAAAAAGCTGGACGCTTCTTTTGTCGGCGTTTATTCTTATAATCAAAATAAATATCTTTCTTTTTTTGAAAATCAATTTTCGGAACTCGGAGAACTTCTGAAAAAAACCGGACTTTTAATCGGGTTCAGCAGCAAGCGTTTTGATATTCCCGTTTTGGAAAAATATTTTAAGTTTGGTATTAACAAAATTCCTCACGTTGATTTGCTGGAAGAAGTTGAACTGAATTTCGGCAGGCGCATAAGTTTGGACATTCTCGCAAAAACAAATCTTGGAATCGGCAAAACCAATCACGGATTGGAAGCAATTAAATTTTATAACGATGGCGACTTGGCGTCTTTAGAAAAATATTGCATTAACGATGTTAAAATAACCAAAGAACTTTACGAGCTAGCGAAAAAACAAGGGCATCTTTTCATTCCGGAAAGAACAACCGGGGAGCTGGTGAAAGTTTTTCTTGATTGGCAAGAAGGTTTTTTACCGCCGACGCTTTTTTAAAAAAAACCGAGCTAATAGCTCGGTTAAAACTTTAAAATCAATCCCGCAGTAATTGTCTGGCGGTCAAAATTATAATTTTCAAGATTCTCAATAAAAGAATAATCAACGAAAAATGTTTTCCAGGCAATACCGGCACAAATTCCCGCATCGCCGCCTTCTTTGATTATAAACCCGGCGTCAAATTTTATATTTTTGCCAAGCGCCAGCCGATTTTTCACCATAACTGCGTTATCTATTTCGCCGTTTCCGTATTCGCGGTAAAAATCAACGCTTACAAAATTATAGTCGCCGTAGTAATAATCAATTCCCGCTCGCGGCAATAAAATACGGTCTTCGTCAGCTAGCACCCATTGCAACGCCGCTCTTCCGGTAAAAGGCCCGAATAAACTTCTCTCAACCGTCAATTTCGGAACAGTTGCTTCCAAATCGTCAGACCGAAAACGCAACTCCGGATTAATGCTGAAATCATCAACTTTGAAATATCCTCCCAACGATATCCTTTCGTAATTATTGTCCCAACGAATCGCGTCAATATAAAAATTTTCATACCCAAGATAAAGCCCCGAACCACTAAAAGATCTACCGTTAGAATCTTTGATCATTTCATGCCGCGGCTGAAGTGTCAGATTAATTTTTTCTTCTTCATCATCGGCTCTTGCTAAAACGGGGATAAACAATAAAAAGAATGAAAAAGTAATCGCTGTACGCACCCCTCGCCATTCTCCGCGCAATCTTTTCCATAAGTAAACCAATAAAGCCGCCCCCCGAATAAACATCTGAAAAACATTATAAAACGGGAAGAATAAAATCGTTGTTACCGAATTCTTAAGCGAAATATCGCTTTTAATTCTGAAAAAGACGATAAATTCCATCAATAAATACAAAAGATAAACAAAAGCCAGAACCATCCATTCCTGCCGCAAAAATAGATAAACAAAAGATGCTATTTTCAAGGGATCGGTAATGGTGCTGACGATCTGATACGCCATTTCAAATCGCAATCTCAATGGCGTTCTTTTTTTGAACATTATTTTCAAAAAAAGCGGCAAATTTCTCCACAAACCAGGCCACCAACCAAACAATCGTTGTTTGATTAAACTAAAAATTGTTATCGGAACATCGGTTTGTACTCGCGATTCGCAAAACAGCACTCTACCGTCAGCAACTAGCTCCAACATAGTTCGCTCAAGGTCTTCGCCCTGAAAAACACCGGAATGAAATTCGGAAAACTTTTTAACTCTTTCTGTTTTAAAAAGCCCCGCCGCGCCGGACACACAATGCAC
>JBBTTV010000039.1:5587-12449 GCA_038064115.1 Patescibacteria group bacterium | reverse complement strand
TCAAAATACGATTATCATCGCTACCAGCAACGCTCATTCGGATTTTATTAAATCTGAAATTGAAAAAGGCGGAAATATGAAAATAATCGGCGAAGAATTGAAGAAAAAATTAACCGATGTTTTTCGGCCGGAGCTACTAAACCGTTTTTCTGATACTATTGTATTTAGAAACCTTTCGCCGGAACATATTGAAGCAATCGTGAAGCTGACTCTTGCCGAATTGATTAATACTTTAAGGGAAGAACACGGAATTGATTTAAGTTTTGACGATCCCGCTATTAAAAAAATCGCCGAGTTAGGCTATGACCCTGTTTTTGGCGCCCGGCCGTTAAGAGGAGTAATATCTGAAAACGTGCGAAGCGTTCTTGCCGAAAAAATTCTAAAAGGAGAGATCGTTAAGGGGGACGGCGTAAAATTAACTTTTAAAGATAAAAAATTTGAATTTTTAAAATAATATGATAAAGAAAATTTTTGAATTTAACAGGGTAATTTTAACGATGGTAGTGATTGAATTTTTTATGAACGGCGCGTTTGCTATTATTGGTCCATTTTTCGCGATTTTTGTTACTCAAGAAATTATAGGAGGCGACGCGAAAGTAGTCGGATTTTCAGCGGCGATTTATTGGATAGTCAAATCCATTTTTCAGTTGCCGATTTCGCGATGGTTGGACAGGACTGATGGCGAGCGGGATGAATTTTGGGCGCTTTTCATTAGTTATTTGCTATCGGCGATAGTCCCGATAATTTATTTCTTCGCTTATCTGCCGTCGCACGTTTATCTTGCCCAAGGATTGCTTGGTTTTCTGTTCGCTTGGGCTGTGCCGTCCTGGTACTCGCTTTTTACAAGACATTTGGACAAATTCAGAATTAGTTTTGAATGGAGTTTATACAGCGTTGTTTCCGTTGGAATCAGCACTGCTTTGGCGGCGGCAGGCGCGGGATTGTTAGTGGACCGCTTTGGCTTCAGGATTATTTTTATTTTATCCAGCGCAATCATTATCGCGTCGGCATTGTCCTATCTAAACATCAGAAAACATCTTTATCCGCGCAGAGAATCTTTGGAGAAAGTTATTCCGGAGGCAAAAGCGAAAGTTAACGGTCGTTAAAGAAAGCGATTTATTTATGAATAATCAGGAAATTGCGAAAGTGCTCCGCGAAATTGGAGAGTATTTGGAAATGCAGGGAGTTGCCTTTAAGCCGCGCGCTTATGAAAAAGCGGCGGAGAGCATTGAATCGTTTCAGGAAGAAGCGACGGATGTCTATCGCAAGAATGGTTTAAAAGCAATTGAAAATATTCCGGGAGTCGGAGTTTCCATAGCTGAAAAAATTGAAGAACTGATTAAAACCGGAAAATCAAAATATTACCAGCAGTTGAAGAAAAAAACCCCGGTGAATTTATCGGAATTAACCGCCGTTGAAGGCTTGGGCCCGAGAAGCATCCGCGCTCTTTATCAAAAGTTGAAAATTCGCAATTTGAAAGATTTGGAAAAAGCGGCGAAAGCCGGAAAAATCAGAAAACTTTCCGGTTTTGGCGAAAAAAGCGAAGAAAACATTTTGAAAGGGATAGAATTTGTTAAAAAATCCAGCGGGCGATTTATTTTCGGTTTTGCAATGCAGGAAGTGCGTTTAATGGAAAGTCGTCTCAAATCTTTGCAAGAAGTAAAACGTTTGGAGGTCGCCGGTTCGGTGCGTCGTCGCAAAGAAACCGTTGGAGACGCCGATTTTTTGGTTATTTCCGATAATCCGAAACCGATTATGGATTATTTTGTGTCTGCGCCGGAAGTGATACGCGTGTATGCTCACGGGCAGACAAAGTCGGCGGTCAAATTAAAAAGCGGTTTGGATGTTGACGTAAGAGTAGTGCCGGAAGAATCTTATGGCGCGGCGTTAGCTTATTTTACCGGCTCAAAAGACCACAATATTAAATTAAGAAGCATTGCTATTAAAAAGGGATATAAATTGAATGAGTACGGTTTGTTTAGGGGCGTAAAGCGGATTGCCGGCCGCACGGAAGAAGAAATCTATAAAGCATTGGGTATGGACTACATAGAACCGGAGCTTAGGGAAATGACCGGAGAAATAGAAGCCGCCGAAGATGGGAAGCTCCCGAAGTTGATAGGATATAAAGATTTAAAAGGAGATTTACAAGTTCAAACTAATTGGAGCGACGGTGCTCATTCTATAGAAGAAATGGCGAAAGCGGCGATGGCAGTCGGTTTGGAATATATTTTAATAACGGACCACACGAAACGATTAGCGATGACCGGGGGGTTGAACGAGTTTAGAATATTAAAACAAATTGAGGAAATAAATAAATTAAATTTAAAATTCCAGAAGCAAAATTTAAAATTCAGGATTCTAAAAGGCACAGAATGCGATATTTTGAAGGATGGTGGCATGGATTTGCCGGACAGGATTTTAGAAAAATTAGACATAGTGGGCGGGTCAATCCATTCTCTCTTTAATCTTTCAAAAAAAGAACAAACCGAACGAGTCAAAAAGGCGATGGATAATCCTAATGTGGACATTATTTTTCATCCGACTGGGCGGTTAATAAACAGGCGTGCTCCTTATGAAATTGATATGGATGAAATTATCAAAACCGCGAAGAAAACCAAGATGGTATTGGAAATTGATGCTTTCCCTGATCGTTTGGATCTGAAAGACGAATATATAAGAAAATGCGTGGAAGCAGGCGTGAAAATGTCCATAAGTTCTGACGCGCATTCAGTTTCGCATTTTTCCGTTTTGGAATACGGCATCGCGCAGGCGCGCCGCGGTTGGGCGACCAAAAATGACATTATCAACGTCTGGCCTTTGGATAAGATGCTGGAGATGTTAAAATAATTTTTTACCCCCGATATGAGTCGGGGGTTTTTGTTCTATTGTGTTATTATTAAAGTAAATAATGAATTTGTATTTTTAGCAGACATTTATATATCCGTATCGCTTATGCCCAAAAATATAAAAAAATTCGGAGCGACTTTAAGGAAAATTCTTGATAAGTTAGCATTTTTTGTAAACGAAGAAAAAGGAAAAATAATAATATGAAAAAAATTATTTCAGCGGGAATCATTATTTTCAGGCAGACTGAAGAGGGGCCGAAGTTTTTACTTTTATATCACGGGCACAGTTATTGGAATTTTCCCAAGGGAAAGCTGGAGAAAGAAGAGCGAAGCTGGCAGGCGGCTATGCGCGAAGTCGCGGAAGAAACCGGTTTGAAAGCGACAGAATTAAGATTGATGCAGGATTTTAAGGCATATGAACGCTTTACTTTTGGAAAAGGCGAAGGAAGGACTTTTAAGGTGGTAATTTTATTTTTGGCGGAAACGAGAAAAAAACAGATTACTATTTCTTTTGAACATGAGGGATTCGGGTGGTTTTTATTCCGAGACGCAAAAAAACTTTTATCAAAATATAAAGAAAATCTTAGGATTCTTCAGAGCGCTTACGATTACTTAAAACAAAAATCAATCAATCGATAATTGACGTTATCGATTGATTTTGGCAAACTATATAAAGTTTTGTTCTTTTAAAATTACACAGAAAGGAGGGGCGGATGGACAAACTGAAACAATGGCCTGGTCCGAAAGCAAAAAAAGTTATTGAGGACGGAAAGGAATTTTGTGCCACTACGACGGTAGAATCTAATTTTGTTCCCTCTTCGACGAAAAGAGCATGGAGGATTTACCTTTACGATATTGACGGCAATCGTTTCATGGATTTTTGCGCTGGCGTTGGCATAGCCAACAGCGGTTATGGCAACAAAAGTATTGAAAAAGCGATTCGCCAGCATCTTAAAAGAACAGGCAGGATTCAGTATATGTCTCATGATTTTTATAATGAAGAGGCGGTAAATTTCGCAAAAATTTTAACCGCGGAAATAAAACAAGCCGTTTCTGCGGATTGCGATTATAAAGTTTATCTTACGAATTCCGGCACTGAAGCGATTGAAGCTGGCTTGAAACTGGCTTTTGCACTTCGACCGACAAGGAGAAAGATGCTTGCTTTTCAAGGCGCCTTTCATGGCCGCACTCTTGGCTCGCTGCCGCTTATGTCCAATTCTGATTTTCGCCGCGATTACCCGATGGCTTATGAAGTCGTGCGCTTAACATTTCCAAGAAGCGGGTGGCCGGATTATATACAAGTTTTTAAAGAACAGCTGTCTAAATTGGAAGATTCCGCGTCAAGTTTTAATTCTTTTGTGGTTGAATTGATTCAGGGGCAGGGAGGGTTGCATACGGTAGACCGGGAAGCGATGAGGCTGTTATGCGATTTTTGCGTGAGGCATCAAATATTTTTGCATGTTGATGAAGTGCAAAGCGGTTACGGCAGAACGGGGCGTTTATTGTCCGTTCAGCATTATCCGGGCGTCGCGCCGGATATTATCTCTTTAGCAAAAGGAATTGCCAACGGTTATCCGATGGGAGCGACTGTTTTTAAAGAACATCTGGATTGGCAGGAATTGGGGCGCCACGCCGGATCTTACGGAGGAAACGCGCTTGGTTGCGCCGCCGCGATTGCGACTTTAGATTATCTGAAAGAACAGCGAGTAATAGAATCAACTGAATGTTTGGGAAGAATTTTAAGAAGCAAGCTTCAGTGGCTTTGTGAAAAATATCCGGGTATTGTCGCGAATGTCAGGGGATTTGGCTTGATGCAGGCAATTGATTTTGTTGATAAGTTTGGCAACGCGAACAAAGCTCTTTGCGAAAAAGTTATTGAGCAGGGATATTTGTATGGCTTAATTTTGTTGGGTACCGGGGAATCGGCAGTGCGGATTATGCCGCCGCTCGTGATAAGCGAACAGGAACTGCTTGATGGTTTGGAAAGATTGGATTGTGCGATTTCCGATGCAATTAAAATTGCCAGCGTTTAGCTGGCAATTTTTTTAACGATTTGTTCAAAAACTTTTGGTTCGTTTTGGGCAAGATCCGCGAGAATTTTTCTGTCCAATTCAATTTTATTTTTTTTCAACGCGCCGATAAATTTGCTGTAACTCATTCCGTTTTGCTTTGTCGCGGCGCTTATTTTTACGTTCCAAAGCTGGCGATATTCTCGTTTCTTTTCTTTTCTGCCGCGAAAAGCGTGTGACCAGGCATGAAGCAAGGCTTCTTTAGCCGCTCGTTCTTTTGATTTTCTTCCCCAGCGAAAACCTTTCGCGTATTTCAGAATTTTACTGCGTTTTTTTCGCGCTATTTTTCCTCTTTTAACTCTGGGCATATCGTTTGAAAAATTTAATGTTAACTGATTTTACGGCATGTGTTTGTTTTTTTCTAGTCTTTTGTCTGTTGCTGCGCTTAGCTTTACAATGGCCCAAGCCCATATGGCGGCGGATTATTTTCCCGCTTTTTGTTATTTTAATTCTTTTAGAAAAAACTTTTTTCATATTTTATTTTGATATTTGAGCCGCAAACCCTCTTCCGGTGAATCGCGGTTCCATTATAACTTGGTGTTCCGGAGTTATTATTTTTAGGAATTCTTTAAGTTTTCCTAACGCCCAGTCCTTATTGCCCTTTTCCCGTCCGCGCAATACCATCATTATTTCCACTCGGTTGCCCTCTTCCAGAAACTCATTTACTTTTTGGGCTTTCCGTTCCAGGTCGTGTTTTGCTTCTCCGATGCTGATTTGGATTTGTTTGAGTTCGCCTCCTTTTTGCTTGCCTTTTTGTTGTTTATCTTTCTTCCCTTGCTGATATCGGAATTTATCAAAACTCATTATTCTGGCAACTGGCGGTTTAGCGGAGGGAGAAACCTCAATCAGATCTAATCCTTTCTCTTTTGCTAAATTTAAAGCCGCATCCGTGCTCATTGTTCCCAGATTGCTTCCTTTTTCATCCAAGACGCGTAGTTCAGGAACCGTTATTTGATTGTTTATTCTTAATTTTTGTATAATAGCAAATTTATCAATTATAGCTATAAAAGTCAAATATAAAAAAAGACCCATTTTAGGGTCTTGGATTTACTTCTAATCTATAAACATTAGTTTTGCGTTTCTGAAAGCCAAATTTTTCATATAATTTATTGGCTACTTTCCTTGCCGGCTTGCTTGTAAGCTCAATATATTTAACATTTTTAGTTCTGGCAAATTCAATCAAGGCCCCAACAATTCGTTCTCCTAATTTTTGGCCGCGATGTTCTTTATCAACAATTATATCTTCAATCAAGGCCTTTAAACCCATAAGAGTTTGCACAAAAATGATGCTACCCATCCCGATAATTTGTTGCGTGGCAGGTACTCTAACCGCAACCGCTATAATATAAAAATTTTTTTGTTTTATAATCTCGGCAAGCTGGTCGAAATTTAACGGATTAGCATTTTCAGAAAGTTGAGATAACAAATTATTAATGTCCACCAGATCTTTCTTTGTAAGTTCCATTCGCCGATTCCTTAAATAAGCCTTTCAAGAACTAAACAGATTATATAGAAAAGTTTTGAATTGTGGAAGTGGCGGGAATTGAACCCACGTCCAAAGTGTTTCTAATGCGCCATCGACAAGTTTAAGGTTTGCCCCGTTGATTTAATCTTGCCGTGGCCGGAGCCGGCTGGCAGGACGAGCCTTAATTTATAACACCGGTGATGCGCCTATAAGACGTCGGCGCGCCGATGGCAAACGCTAAATTAAGCGTAAGCTAACGCTAAGTTTTTGTTAGCAGTTATGAGTTTGCCAAAGTTTAACGAGGTTTGGCGGCTCGACTTGCGGCATATCAGAAGATCACTTTGTCAAAGCCGATCACTCCCTAATTTATTGCGTTTTTAATGTTCTTCCTATCTCTTTTTTAACTTCGCGTTTCTTGATTGCCTCTCTTTTCTCGTACTTTTTCTTCCCCCTGCCCAACCCTAATTCTAGCTTAATAAAAC
>JBBTTV010000039.1:0-5577 GCA_038064115.1 Patescibacteria group bacterium | reverse complement strand
CCGGCATAAACAGAATTCCAGCTTTATTTTTCCGGCCTTAGTATACATCTTTAACGGCACTAATGTCAACCGTTCAGTCCGGAGTTTTCCGATTAAAGTTTTAATTTCCGCCTGTCGGAGCAGCAAGCGGCGCGGCCTTTTCGGGTCATAATCTGCCGGCGTGTTTTTTGGTTGGTAAGGAGGAATGTCGGCGTTAGTCAGCCAGATTTGATTGTCTTTTATGGTCGCGAAAGCCCCGGTTAGGCTTATCCTTCCGGATTTAATCGCTTTAACTTCAAATCCCTTCAGCTCAATGCCCGCTTCAAAAGTTTCTAAAATATCATAGTTAAAGCGCGCTTTTCTATTTTCAGCGAGTACCGGCATAATTTAAGAATAACATAGAATTTATTTCAATTTGACGCTATACTGACAGTAACGTCAACGAGTGTTTGGATATTATATTGTATGGCAATTAGCAAAGACGGAAAAATTCGCTTATCTCCCACGGCTCTTAACGTATTTTTAGAATGCAAAAAATGTTTTTGGTTGGAACACGCTAAAAATATTCACAGGCCAAGAGGGATTTTCCCTTCGCTTCCTGGCGGAATGGACCTTTTGATAAAGGATTATTTTGACAAATATCGCAATGTCGGAAAAGTTCCGCCGGAAATCGCCGAGAAACTTGACGGAGTAAGATTATTTCCGGACAAGGAGGTTTTGGACAAATGGAGAAACTGGCGGACAGGATTAAGCTATAACGATCCGGAAAGCGGCGCGACATTGTCTGGCGCGTTAGATGATTTAGGCATAGCGGGGAACCGATACGTTCCGTTGGATTACAAAACGCGCGGTTTTGACGTGAAAGCGGGCGGAGAAAATTTTTATAAGAACCAGCTTAATTGTTACGCGTTGCTACTTCGGGAAAATCAATTGCCGCCGGCAGATTACGCCTATTTGATTTACTATATTCCCAAAGAAATTTCCGAAAAAGGAATGACGCGGTTTGATGTTGTTCCAAAAAAAGTGGAAGTGGCTCCGGATGTCGCTCTTAACGTGCTTCGCGACGCCGCGGCTTTGATAAAGGGGCCTATGCCGGAAACTCACAGCGAGTGCGAATATTGTTCGTGGGGCAATGACTTTTTAATTGATTAATGATTGAGGAAGAAATTAAAAAAATTATTATAAAGATTGTCGGTCGAGAAATCGGCAAAATTTTGGTTTCCGAGCGCGCTGATTTTGGGAATTATTCCAGCAACGCGCCTTTTTTATTAGCGAAAGAGCGTAAACAGCCCCCGGAAAGCGTCGCGAAAGAATTGGCTGAAAAAATTAAATTGGCTGATGGCGGAAAATTATTTTCAAAAGTAGAAGCGGTGGCGGGATACGTGAATTTTTTTATCGCGCCATCGGTGCTTGCCGAAAAAGTTGTTCATATCGCGACAAAAAAATATCCGTTCAAGATTAAGAAACAAAAAATTAATCTTGAGTTTGTGTCCGCAAATCCAACCGGTCCTTTGACCATGGCGAATGGAAGAGGCGGTTTTTTGGGAGATGTTTTGGCCAATGTTTTGGAATTGGTCGGGCATAAAGTCGTTAGGGAATATTACATTAATGACGCGGGCAATCAGATAAGGCTTTTGGGCGAAAGCATATTAGCCGAATCGGGCAATGCTCCGAAAAAAGAGGAATATTATCAGGGAGAATACGTAAAAGATTTAGTTAAAGCGTTAAAGAAAGAAATTCAAAACAAAAAAGACCCGGAAAAAATAGGGCGTTCAGCCGCGGATCTTTTATTAAAAGAAATTCAAGCTTCGCTAAAAAACGCGGGAATCAATTTTGATGTTTGGTATTCGGAATTTAAGAATCTGCGCGGCGGTAAAAATCTTATAAGCAAAATTTTGGCAATTTTGGGGAAAAACGGATTAATTATGGAAAAAGAAGGCGCCAAATGGTTGAAATCTTCAGAAATTGCTGATGAAAAAGACAGGGTGTTGGTAAAATCCGACGGGCAGCCGACTTATTTTTTAGTTGACATGGCTTATCATTACGATAAATTTGTTAAAAGGAAATTTGATAAAGCGATTGATATTTGGGGGGCCGACCATCATGGCTATGTCGCGCGCTTAAAAAGCGGCGTGAAAGCAATCGGAATTGAACCGGATAAATTAAAAATAATAATTACTCAATTAGTTCGGCTGATAGAAGGCGGGAAGGAAATAAGAATGTCCAAAAGAAAAGGAGAATTTATTACTTTAGATGAATTGATACGGGAAGTGGGGGTTGATTCTGCCAGATATTTCTTTTTGATGAATACGCCGGACACGCATATGGATTTTGACCTTGCGCTTGCGAAAGAGCGTTCAATCAAGAACCCGGTCTATTACGTTCAATACGCGTATGTAAGAATGCGCAGTATATTAGAAAAATCTAAATCTCAAATAAAACAAATCCAAATTTCAACATTGCGGAAACTTCAAAGCGAAAGCGAGTTATCGTTATTGAGTGAATTGATAAAATTTCCTTATATGGCGCGTCAAACATCGGAAGATTATCAAGTGAATCGTCTCGCGCGTTATGCCGCGGAGATTGCGCGAGCAATTCATAATTTTTATGAAAAAGAAAGAGTAATCGGAGAACAGAAAGACATTATGGAAGCGCGGCTGGCTTTAATTGTGGCCACAAAAATTATCTTGGAAAAATTATTTAAAATTCTTGGAATTTCCGCTCCAGAGAAAATGTAAAGTTTTCCTATAGAGCCGCTTCACAGAAAGCGGCTTTTTGATTAAAATATAAGCATTGTGCTGAAGAAACTAAAACAATTTAATCTTCCAGAAATAGAAGAAAAAGTGCTGAAATTTTGGAAAGAAAACGGTATTTTTCAAAAATCTTTAAAAAACAGAGAGGGTCAAAAATCCTTCAGATTTTTTGAAGGTCCGCCGACTGCTAATGGTCGGCCGGGAATGCATCACGTCTTAGGAAGGGCTTTTAAAGATATCATTTTGCGTTATAAAACAATGCGCGGTTATTATGTGCCGCGTCGCGCCGGTTGGGATACTCACGGATTGCCGGTAGAAATTGAAGTTGAAAAAGAACTTGGCATTAAACACAAGGGAGAAATTGAAAAATTTGGCATTGCCGAATTTAATGCTCGCGCTAAAGCGTCCGTCTGGAAATATAAAAGCGAATGGGAAAAACTTACCGAGCGCGTGGGTTTTTGGCTGGATTTTGACAACCCCTATATTACTTACGATAAAAATTACATAGAAAGCTTATGGTGGATTTTGGCGCGCATTGCTGAAAAAGGATTCTTGAAAAAACTTTATAAAATCGTGCCGTGGTGTCCGCGCTGCCAAACGCCATTATCCAGCCATGAATTGGGGCAGCCGGGGGCTTATAGAAAAACAAAAGACCCATCCGTTTATGTTAAATTCAAAATTAAAAAGAACGAGTATTTGTTAGCATGGACGACTACGCCATGGACTTTACCGGCAAACCTAGCCGTTGCGATCAATCCTCAGCTGACTTATACGAAATACAAAATTGGAAACGAATATTTATGGTCGCATAATCCTCCGCCCGTCGTAGAGGGCAAAGAAGTGGAAGTTGTTGAAAAAATTTCCGGTAAAAAGTTAATCGGTATTAGCTATGAGCCGCTTTTCAAAACGTCGGATAAGAAATTGGCAAAAGATGCTTATAAGGTGCTTGGCGCGAGTTTTGTCAGCACCGAAGAGGGAACCGGTTTAGTGCATATAGCTCCGGCTTTTGGTGAAGATGATTTGAAGTTGTGGCAAGATGAACATCCGGAATTAGTAAAAGATATTCCGGTTACGGTGGATGACGCGGGAGTGGTTAAAAAGTCCGCCGGTTGGCGGATTCCGGGCGGCGGCAAATTCATAAAAGAAGCGGATAAAGATATAATTGCCGATCTGGTTAAAAGAGAATTGATTTATTTTACCGGAACTATTGAGCATGAATATCCATTTTGCTGGCGTTGTTCCAACCCTTTGATTTATTTCACCCGACTTTCTTGGTTTATTGAAATGAGCAAATTAAGAGAGGAATTGTTGGCAGCTAACGCGAAAATTAACTGGATACCGCAGCATATTAAGGACGGTAGGTTCGGTGAATGGCTTAAAGAAATAAAAGATTGGGCGATTTCCCGAAATCGTTATTGGGGAACGCCATTGCCGATTTGGGAATGCGCCGATTGCGATAATTTTTTTGTGGCAAGTGCTCTAAGCGATCTAAATAAATATCAATTCGCGGGAAATAATTTTTTTATCGCGCGGCACGGTGAAGCGGATCATAATATTAACGGCAAAATTGCTTCTGGCCCGGAAAAAGGAAAGCTCATCGTGCGTTTAACGAAAGAAGGCGTTAAACAAGTGGAAAAAACAGCGCAGGAATTAAAAAAGCAAAAAATAGACGTTATTTACTGTTCGCCATACAATCGCACTAAGCAAACCGCAAAAATAATCGCTAAAGCGACCGGAGCAAAAATTATTATAGATAAACGGCTTAGTGAGCTTAATACGGGGGTTTTTAACGGCGGATTGGTTGCTGATTACGAAAAATTTTTTAAAAAATCAATAGATAAATTTTTACAAACTCCTCCGGGCGGGGAATCTTTGAATGATGTTAGGAAAAGAATGATTCTTGCTATTAAAGCGATTAACGAAGCTCATACCAATAAAAATATTTTAATTGTCAGCCACGGAGATCCTCTGTGGGTTTTGGAAGGAGCGCTAAAAGGTTTCTCGGATAATGAAATTTTAAATAAGCAGTGCATTAAGACGGGGGAATGGCAAAAATTGGAATATAACAATTGGCCGTATAATCACGATGGCGATGTTGATCCCCACCGCCCATTTATTGATGAAATTTATTTGCGTTGTCCGAATTGTCAAAAGGGGAAAATGACAAGAGTTAAAGAGGTCGCGGATGTTTGGTTTGATTCCGGCGCGATGCCGTTCGCTCAATGGCATTATCCGTTTGAAAACAAGCAAATGATAACCAAGCAATTGCAGTTTCCAGCGGATTATATTTCGGAGGGAATGGATCAAACAAGGGGCTGGTTTTATACGTTATTGGCGGTATCCGCGCTATTAGGTTATGGCGCGCCTTATAACAACGTAATTTCTTTGGGCTTGCTCTTGGACAAACACGGCCAGAAAATGTCTAAATCCAAAGGTAATGTCGTGGACCCCTGGGAAATGGCGAGCAAATACGGCGCGGACGTAATAAGGTGGTTCTTCTATACCATTAACGCGCCAGGTGAGACGAAAAAATTTGACGAAGAGGAATTAAAAAAAGTATTGAGAAAACTAATTTTAATTATTTACAATTCTTATAGTTTTTGGGAGAACTATGCCGATAAAAAAGCGAAGAAAATTGAAAATGATTCTGTCTTAAATAATTGGATAATCGCAAGATTAAATCAAACAATTTTTGAAGTGACTGCCAGCCTGGATAAATACGATGTTGAAAAGTCGGGTCGTTTGATTGAATTATTCGTAGATGATTTATCGCGGTGGTATATCCGGCGTGCTCGGGGAATTTTTCAAGACGTGGCGCGCGGCAATGATTCCTTAAAAAAAGATT
>JBBTTV010000038.1:0-1749 GCA_038064115.1 Patescibacteria group bacterium | reverse complement strand
ATTAAAAAACCACCTATATAGGTGGTTGCATTTCCAAAATCAGACATTTTACCGCTCCGCCGGATTTCATAAATTCCGACATATCAAATGTTCTGATTTTTGTATATCCGAAAGAATTTAACAAATCTTTAGTTCTTTCATTCGCCCAAGGCATAAAAATTGTTTTTTCGTTCATTACTACGCTATTGCAAATAAATTTTTCCGCCGCCTCTTTATCAACCGTCACTACCCTTCCAAGATGTTTCAATTTTTCTATCGCCTCCGGGAAAAACGGATAATCATAAATCAAAAAAGTTTTCGCGTGAGAGAGGTAAACTAAGCAGGTGTCTAAATGATAAAATTTGTCGTTTGGTCTCATCGGCAATGGAACAACCTCAATCTTCGGGTCATAAGTTTCAAGAATTCGCGCAATCGCTTTCACTCCTTCCAAATTCGTTCTCACGCCGTAGGCAATAATTAATTGATGTTCGTTAAGCCAAACAGCGTCGCCCTCGCCTTCAAACAACGCGTTTTCCGCCAAAAACCATAAATGCCTGTTGCCATACATTTTTCTTAAAAATTCCGCATTGTGCTGACTTTCTTGCCGCCGTTCGGGGTGAAAATAATTGCTTAAAATAAAAGTGTCTTTATGCGGCAAACCGGCATTAGCGACAAAGGTCATATCAAGTAAATTTGGCTGCGGCGGAACAACGTCAACTAATACCACCTCTTCCAAACAAGCGCGATAAAGCTCGTTCCATTGCCACTGCGCCAATTGAATATCTGGTTTGTTATCTGGATTCATCCAGCTGTTTGTGGACAATTTATACCGAACATCAAAATAAGTCGGCTTGCACATTAAAATGTGCTTTTGCACTGACCTACCCTCCTTTTTTCAAACATTAAAGAACTGTGTGCTATTTTAGCACATCAACTAACGTTTAACAACCGGCGTATTGAACCTCTAAATTTCTTTTAACTGATTAAATAATTCGCCTGCCTTGTGGTAAGAATCAGAAGTCTTTGCGGAAGACATTCTAGCTGCTAATTCGGCTTGCATCGCTAAAGAAGATATTAATTCTTTTGAAAACTTATCAAAATTTTCATCCCCATTTTGATCGGTTATTGATTCAGATAATTCCGCTAATTTTTCCGGATGAATAGAAATGATAAATAACGGCAAATTCTGATAAGTTTTTGGCGCCATGGTATTTCCTTGTTTAGCTAACCCGTATTTAATCCAACAACCATTTTTAATTTTCCCCCTTAATAAGTTGGCTTTTGTTTTCCAGTCAGTCGTGGTATCCACGGCTGCCATCGGCTTAAAAGTTTCCGAATCAAAAAGCAACTGGTCAACGCCATTTTTATAATCGTCGTATTTAGATGTCCGAACAGCCGTGAGTTTGCCGTTATACAAATGTTTATTCAATAACAAACATTTGATCATTTCTAAAACTTCGCCCCTTACCGCTTTTTCTCGAGCTTCAGAGTCGTTAGAAATTTTTTCTGTAAATATTTTTTCTAATTTCTCAACTTCTTTTGTGTCGTTATCAATAACTTCTGGCTGCAAAAAATCTTTAAATTCTAGGGGGTTTATGCGCAATTGATTATCAACTAAAAAACCTTTAGCCCTTAAACGTTCGGCTTCTTGGCTAATATATTCTGGTAATTTTTCGTAAATATGTTCAAATTTTTCCTGAAGCTCTTGCTCTTCGGCTTTTCTTTCCGCGAAAGATTCAAATTTTGGCATTTATTTAATTGCCAAAAGAT
>JBBTTV010000037.1:0-5361 GCA_038064115.1 Patescibacteria group bacterium | reverse complement strand
CCCCCTGATTAAATCAGGGGGTTGATTTTTCCACCATCTTTGAAAATATTCTTGAAAATATCCAGTTTTTGGATTTCGTTCGTGCCTTCAAAAATGCGGTTAATTCTCGCGTCGCGAAGCATCCGCTCAACCTTGTATTCTCTTATGTATCCGTAACCGCCGAAAATCTGCAAGGCTGTATCAATGACTTCTTCTGCCATTTCCGAACACATCAATTTCAACACCGCCGCTTCCATTCGGAAATCTTTGCCTTGATCGGCTTTCTTTGCCGCGGCATAAATCCCTACTTCCATCATATGTATTTTCGCCCGCATTTCGGCAAAATATTGCTGAATAATTTGCTGTTCAAGCAATAATTTCTTAAATTGCTGTCTTTGCGAAGCATAATTAAACGCGAGTTCAAAAGCTTCTTTTGCCGTCCCCAAACATCCTGCCGCCAAAGAAAGACGTCCGCCGTTCAAAGTAATCATCGCTATTTTATACCCCTGGCCGACTTTGCCAAGAAGATTTTCATTTAACACTTCAACGTCTTCCAAGGTGATACTCACCGTTTGAGAGGCATGAAGCCCCATTTTCTTTTCGGGTTCGCCGACAGAAACACCTTTCCAATTTCTTTCAACGATGAAAGCGGCAATGCCGTCATTTTTCAAATCTTTATTTGTTTGAGCAAAAACAATAATGAAATCCGCGATGTTGCCGTTGGTTATGAACTGCTTATTGCCGTTGAGGACCCATTTTCCGTTTTTCTTTTCGGCAGTGGTTGAAAGCGAAAAAGCGTCGGAACCCGCATTTGGTTCGGTAAGAGCGAAAGCTCCCAGCATTTTTCCTTCCATTCCCGCCTTCAGATATTTTGCTTTCTGGTCTTCCGTTCCGAAAAGATGAATCGGCACGCAAGAAAGTCCAAGATGAGCGCCGACCACAGTTGCTAAAGAACCATGCTTACGAGAAATCTCTTCAAGCAAAACGCAATATCCAGTCTTGCCAAGAGTGAAAGGAATTTCAAAAAATCCCGATTGAGCCATCTCTTTTATAATTTCCGGAGAAACTCTTTTTTCTTCTTCCATTTTTTCAATATTCGCGTCGGTCAAATGCCGCGCCGCGAATTTTTGAATAGACTCGCGGATCATTTGAATCATTTCAGCAATATCGTCTTCATTGTTTGAATCTTCGTCTTTAACTTCCGGCTTCTGCGCTTCTTTTTGTAGTGAGCTTGCCGAATCTGCTTTTTTAATTCCCAAAAATGCTTCCAATCCGCCGCGCGCCTTATCGGTAATAACGAGCTTGGCAAAAAGATTTTGTTCCAACGCCAAAGCGTCGTTAAGTTCCATTTTCATTCCGTCCCGCACCGCCTGAACAATCATTCGGCAAGCATCGGGAAATTTGCTATTTTCAATAACTCCTTTAATGCTGTCTGATTCAAAAATTGTTTCATCGGAAAACTGTTTACAAGCAATCGTTTTCACGCAAGCCGTTTTAACGAATTCTTTGACGCATTTTGCCAATTGATCGTCAGGAACAACTTCGGTTACCAAACCCAATTCTTTTGCTTCAGCGGCCGTAATCATTCCGCCAGCAAGAAGAAGAGGAAGAGCCTTGTCAGCTCCTACCAAACGAGGCAGGCGTTGAGTCCCGCCCATTCCAGGAATAATTCCAAGTTTGATTTCCGGCTGACCGAACATCGCGCTCTCGGTAGCAATTCTGTAATTGCATGCCATAGCGATTTCATTGCCGCCACCAAGGCAGAATCTTTCAATCGCGGCAACAACCAGTTTTCCTTTAGCCAAGTTTTCAATCATATTTACGATATCATTGGCTTGAGTCAAAAGTGCTTGAACTTTCGCCGGATCTCCCATTTGCGCAAGTTTGTAAATTTCTTCAACACTCGCGCCAGTGGAAAAAAGTCCTTTACCGGTGAGTACAACATTGTGAATATTGCCATCTTGACGAACGTCCTCCAGACACTCTTTTAGTTTGAATAAAACATTACTAGCAAGAACATTGCGAGGCGGATTAACAATCTGAATAATCGCCAAATTGTCTTTCTTAATAAGTTCCACCACATTAGCCATTTTTCCTCCTTCGCCTCGCCGAAGTGACTTCGGCCACGCAGGCGGACTACATTTTCAAAGTACCTCTAACTGCCCCCATGTTAAAATATTTTTAATAAAAAAACAACCCCAGTTGGGGTTGTTATAATTTCGTAATCTACCACTCATTTTCTTCGGTCTTTTCAAAAATCTTTTTTCTTTCGATCACACAATTTACCAGATATTCCACGGGCAAAAATCTTGAACCGCAAGACGTGCTGAGTGTTAACAATGCGTCAGCAATTTCCGCAAGGCCTTTTTCATTTTCCGCCCAATGCAGAACTCCGTCGTAAGTCATCGGGAAACCTATTCCCAGCATTGAACCGGTATCAATGTCTTGAGCGGATGACACTCCTTCTCCAAGACAATGAAATGCTTCGTTGACCATTCCCATCATCATTCTGTTGAAACTATCTTTCGCCGTTATTGTTTTTTGATTTCGATGCGGAAATTCCCGATTCAGAATATTAAGCAAAGGTTCGCCACCGTAAAATCCGACATTGCCGGTTTTGGCGCCGAATCGATTCAACTTAACTAAAGTATTTAGAAGTGGCGCCGGTTCAGCGCGTTCTCCGTAACTGACGTGCATAAATTTGGCGACTTCCGCGCAAACATCAATTCCGAGAAAATCCATCAGAACAAACGGCCCCATCGGCCAACCGAACTTCTTTGATTCCGCGTCAATCGCTTCTGGCGTTATATCCGTTTCTGTCAAAAGCATTGCCGCTTCATTCAAATAAGGAAGCAGTAATCTGTTTACAAGAAATCCAGGACAATCTTTAACGCGAATCGTGGTTTTCTGCAATGTTTTTTTAGCAAATCGTTCCACGCTTTCAACAACTTCATCGGATGAATATCGCGACGATATAACTTCCACAAGAGGCATCTTGGTTGGCGGATTAAAAAAATGCAAACCAATAAGCCGGCTAGTATCTTTCATATTCGCCGCCAATAAAGTAATCGGGAGAGATGAAGTGTTGGAAGAAAAAATCGCGTCTTGAGGCAGTTTTTCCTCAAGTTCCGCAAAAATCCGCTGTTTGAGCTCTATGTTTTCCGGAACTGCTTCAATTACCAGCAAACCTTCATCTTGCAAATCCTGATAGTTATCCGTAACGGCCAGCAATTCTTTCATCGTTTGAACGTCGGAATCGCTGATCCTGCCGCCTTGCTTCCAGCCGTCCATTCGCCGATAAAGATTATTTTTAACTCTTTCCGCCAACTCCTTGCTGACTTCTTTTACGACTACCGCTTTTCTACGCTGAAGCATTAAAGCCGCGAGGTCGGCTCCCATCGTGCCGCCGCCGATAATGACGACTTTCTGAATCGCTCTCATTATTCTTTCCTCCAATTCTTAATGACAAGCGCCCCGCCTTGACCGCCGCCGATGCACATTGAAACAACGCCGTAATTTTTATCGGCATTTTTCAAGATGTAAATCAGCTTAGTGGTCAAAATAGCGCCGGTTGCTCCAACCGGATGGCCGAGAGCAATGGCGCCGCCCCAAACATTGAGCTGTTCAAGACGAATACCAAGCTTGTGTTGGCAAGCCAACGTTTGCGACGCGAAAGCTTCGTTGATTTCCCAGAAATCAATCTGTCCTATGCCAAGATTAGCTTTTTGCAAAGCTTTGGGAATCGCGTAAGCCGGGCCCATGCCCATAATTCTCGGTTCAAGACCGGCAAAAGCGTAACTGACGATTTCCGCTTCCGGTTCAATGCCAAGTTCCTGCGCTTTTTCTAAAGTTAAAACCAAAAACGAAGACGCGCCGTCTGAAATCGGACAACTGTTCCAGGCATGAACGGTTCCGCCTTTCTTGAAGAAGGCTTTGTCCGGCATCGCTCTGATTATAGAACCGATTGTCGGGTTAGCTCCCTCGTCTTCACCGATGTTTTTGCCTTTAACATCCACTGGGACGATTTGCGAATCAAATAAACCCTTGGTGATTGCTTCGTTTGCTTTTTCGTGCGAGCGAACCGCGAAATCATCTTGTTCTTTGCGGCCGATATTGCACTCTTCAGCAATATTTTCCGCTGTTAATCCCATAATCTCGCCGGTAATCGGGTCGGTAAGACCTTCCCAGAGAGCATCTACCATTGTGGAATTTTGGAATTTTTTGCCAAATCGCAAATCGCGATTGACATACGGGATACGGGACATATTTTCCGTACCGCCGACTAAAATCATTTCCGCTTCGCCAGCTTTAATCATTTGAGCCGCTGAAACAAGCGCTTGAAGTCCGGAACCGCAATTCCGCTGGACCGTGTAAGCTGGAACTTTAACAGGGATATTGGTAAGCAGCGCGGCGACTCTTGTGACATTCGGCGCGTCGGATGATTGCGCGACATTGCCGGCAATCACTTCGTCCAAATGCTCAATTTTTTCCTTGTTAAATTTCGCTCTTTTAAGCGTTCCTCTGAACACCGTTGATAACAGCTGTTGAGCGGTAACATCTTTAAGATTTCCGCCCATTTTTCCCATCGGTGTCCTGCAGGAAGCCGCGATAACAACTCTTTTTTGCTCCACATTTCCTCCTTGCCCATCCGTAGCTTTATGCGTAGAAGGGCTTAAACAGAGTTTTCAAAATACTGCCCATATTATAAGATAAAAGTCTCTCTAATGCAAGCTATTTTAACCCCTGAATTTTTTGAACAATCCGCAGTAAAAGTAGCCAAGAATTTACTGGGTAAATTTTTAGTACGGCGTTGGCGAGGAAAAGAAATTGCGTTAATGATAACCGACGTAGAGGCGTACCATGGATTTGAGGATAAAGCTTCTCACGCCGCGCGGGGTCTTACGCTAAGAAACAAAATAATGTTTGGTAAAGCGGGATATTGGTATGTTTATTTTATTTATGGAACTCACTGGATGCTGAATATAGTCACCGGCAAAAAAGGCACGCCTTCAGCTGTATTGATTCGCGGAGTGAAAGGATTTAACGGTCCGGCCAAACTAACCAAGGCTTTGCATATTGATAAAAGTTTTAATGAAAAATTAGCGAATAAAAAAACCAGTTTGTGGATAGAAGATAGGGAATTAAAAGAAATAAATTTGCATGGGCGCATTTGCATTGCCGAAGTCCGCCGACTGGCGGACGAAGGTGCGCCATTCGCATGCATTAAAAAAGGCCCGCGAATCGGCGTTGATTACGCTGGGCCCGTGTGGTCCAAAAAACATTGGAGATTTTATTTAGAAGACTGCCAATGATTCTCATAAAAAAGAATCAAAATTAAGAATCATAATGAAAAATATAAAGTAAATAATTACAAAACTGGGC